>JBOGJB010000469.1:0-2696 GCA_050745085.1 Vicinamibacterales bacterium | reverse complement strand
TGACCATCCTTGCGCACGCCGTGCTGATCCTCGGCGTGCTGATGATCGCGTTCCCGCTCTACGTCACTTTCGTCGCCTCCACGCACACGCTCGAGGCGGTGATGCAGGTGCCGATGCCGTTGCTGCCCGGCGACCGGCTGGTCCAGAACTATTCGCAGGTGCTGGGCGCCGGCACGACGACGGGGTCCAAGGCCGCGGTCGGCAGCATGCTGGTCAACAGCACGGTGATGGCGCTCGGCATTCCGCTCGGCAAGATCGCGATCTCGATCATCTCCGCGTTCGCCATCGTCTACTTCCGCTTTCGCTTCCGCACGTTCTTCTTCTGGATGATCTTCATCACCCTGATGCTGCCGGTCGAGGTGCGCATCATCCCGACCTTCAAGGTGATCGCGGATCTCGGCATGCTCAACAGCTATGCCGGCCTCACGGTGCCGCTGATCGCCTCGGCCACGGCGACGTTCCTGTTCCGCCAGTTCTTCATGACGGTGCCCGACGAGCTGGCCGAGGCCGCGCGCGTCGACGGCGCCGGCCCGATGCGCTTCTTCTGGGACGTGCTGATGCCGCTCTCCAAGACCACGATGGCGGCGCTGTTCGTGATCCAGTTCATCTACGGCTGGAACCAGTACCTCTGGCCGCTGCTGATCACCACCGATGAATCCATGTACACCACGGTGATCGGCATCAAGCGCATGATCGTCGGCGGCGACGCCGCCAACGAGTGGAACCTGATCATGGCGACCGCGATCCTCGCCATGCTGCCGCCGGCGTTGGTGGTGGTGCTCATGCAACGCTGGTTCGTGAGGGGCCTCGTGGAGACGGAGAAATAATGGCCGGGGTATCGCTTAGGGACGTGCGCAAGAGCTACACGCCGGAGCTGCCGGTGATCCACGGCGTCTCGATGGAGATCAAGGACGGCGAGTTCATCGTCATTCTGGGCCCCTCGGGCTGCGGCAAATCGACGCTGCTGCGCATGGTGGCGGGCCTGGAGACGATCACCGCGGGCGAGATCGCGATCGGCGAGCGCGTGGTCAACAACCTCGAGCCGAAGGACCGCGACATCGCCATGGTGTTCCAGAACTACGCGCTCTATCCTCATATGAGCGTTTACGACAACATGGCCTACGGCCTGCGCATCAGGGGTCTTTCGAAAGAAGAAATTTCTGCACGAGTAAGAAAAGCGGCAGACATTCTCGAGCTCGCCAGGTTCCTCGACCGCAGGCCGCGTGCGCTGTCCGGCGGGCAGCGCCAGCGCGTGGCGATGGGCCGCGCGATCGTGCGCGAGCCGGCGGTGTTCCTGTTCGACGAGCCGCTGTCGAACCTCGACGCCAAGCTGCGCGTGCAGATGCGCGCCGAGCTGCAGTCGCTGCACCAGCGCCTGAGCACCACCAGCCTGTTCGTCACGCACGACCAGGTCGAGGCGATGACGCTCGCGGAGCGCATGATCGTCATGAATGCCGGGCGCGCCGAGCAGATCGGCAAGCCGCTCGAGGTATACGCAAAACCCGCCACCACCTTCGTCGCGAGCTTCATCGGCTCGCCGCCGATGAACCTGATTCCCCGGGAGCGAAACGGCAAGCCGGTGATCTTCGGCATCCGCCCGGAGCACCTCGACCCCTGCGCCGAAAAAGACGCGATGCTGGTCATCGACGTCGATCTGATCGAGCCGCTCGGCGCCGATACGCTGGTCTACGGACACGTCGGCCCGGACGGCGCGCGGGTCGCGGCAAGACTGCATTCCTCCCTGGAAGCGCGCGTGGGGAAACTGCCGCTGCGCTACGACCCCGCGCAGGCGCATTACTTCGACCCGGGAACTGGCGCCCGCCTCTAGTTTCGAAGCAATTCATGCTGAAGACGACGCCGTTCCACGAGCGCACTGCGGCGCTCTGCGCGAGCCATGCCTGGCGGCGCTGGGCGGGCCACGTCGTCGCAAGCTCCTACGAGCTTTCGCACGAGCGCGAGTACCACGCGATCCGCGGCGCGGCGGCGCTGTTCGACGTCTCGCCGCTCTACAAGTACTCGATCACGGGCAGGGACGCCGCGCGACTGCTTGATCATGTAGTGACAAGAAATATCCGAGAACTAAAAGTAGGCCAAGTCGCGTATACGCCGTGGTGCGACGCGGCCGGGAAGGTGCTCGACGACGGCACCATCGCGCGCCTGGACGACACCACGTTCCGCATGACCGCCGCCGAGCCCAACCTGCGCTGGCTGCAGGACAACGCGCAGGGGCTCGAGGTCGAGGTCGAGGACGTGTCCGATTCGCTCGCCGCGCTTTCGTTGCAGGGTCCGGCGTCTCGCGCCATCGTCGATGTCGATCTCAAGTACTTCCGCCTCGCCGAGGCGAAGCTGGGCGGCATCCCGGTCACGATCTCGCGCACCGGATATACCGGGGACCTGGGTTATGAAATCTGGGCGTCCGCGGGTGACGCGATCCCGCTATGGGATTGCCTTGTGAAAGCCGGCACGCCCTACGGCATCGTGCCGGCGGGGATGCTGGCGCTCGACGTGGCACGCATCGAAGCAGGCTTGCTGCTGATCGACGTCGACTATGTGCCGGCGCGCAAGGCGCTCATCGAGAGCCAGACCTCCAGCCCCTACGAGCTCGACCTCGGCTGGACGGTGAACCTGAAGAAGGACCGCTTCGTCGGGCGCGAGGCGCTCGCCGCCGAGGCGCGGCGCGGCCCGCAGTGGCGGTT
>JBOGJB010000468.1:0-4816 GCA_050745085.1 Vicinamibacterales bacterium | reverse complement strand
GGCCGGCGGACTGTCCACGCTGCAGACGATCGAGCGCGGCCAGCTCCTGCGGCCGTTCCCGCAATTCCGCGACGTCCTCGCCCGCCAGGTGACCGAGGGCAAGTCGCGCTACAACGCGCTGGTCGTGCAGCTCGACAGGCGCGTGTCGCAGGGCTGGGGCGGCCGCTTCAGCTACACCCTCAGCCGGCTCAAGGACAACCAGTTCGGCGAGACCAACTTCTATACGAACCGGGCCGCCAACGCGCCGCAGAACAACTACGACCTCGATCGGGAGTACTCACTCGGCATTCTCGACATGCCCCACAAAGTGAGCCTCGCGCCGATCGTCGAGTTCCCGTTCGGCCAGGGAAAGAAGTACCTCAACCGCGGCGGCGCGGCCGACGTGGTCGTCGGCGGATGGTCCTTCGCGGCGATCATCAACTTCGAGAGCGGGTTCCCGATCGGGATCAGTCAGTCGTCGAACAACGCGTTTGGGTCGACTTCGATCAGCGGCAACATTGCTCAGCGGCCGAACGTCGGGTCCGGCAACCCGCTCAGTTCGGGCAGTATCACGGACCGGCTCGACGGCAATCTGGCCGACAACCAGTACCTCAACCCGAGCGCCTGGGTGCAGGCGCCGGCGTTTACCTTCGGGAACTCGCCGCGGACGCGCGGCGAAGTGCGCTCGCCGTTCCGAACCAACTGGGACCTCGTGTTCACGAAGGCGTTCAGAACCGGCGGAGGGAGCCGCGCCGACCTGCGGTTCGAGATCCTGAACGCACTCAACCAGCCGAAGTACGCAGGCTTCTCGTCATCGAGCTTCGGGACGAGCGGCTTCGGACGTGTGACGACGCAGGCCGGGTTCATGCGGATCTGGCAGATCAGCTTCCGGTTCGCGTTCTAGACCACGGATTGCGCGGATTACCAACGAGAGGGCGGCTTTCGGGCCGCCCTCTTCGGAACGTCCGGCCGTAGCCGGAGTCTTTGTCCATGACCCACAGCGGCGCAGCGGCGATTGTGGCCGTCGCGATGGCTGTGTCGCCCGCGCAGCGCGAGCGGCTCAATCAGTCGGAGCTCGTCGAGGTGCGGATCCTCGTCGCCGCCGTCGATCACGCGATGAAAGGGGACCCGGTCGCGGACGCGGCCAGCCTCCGCTGGCTCCCGCACTTCCTGCGCGCCCCGGACGGTCGAACCTACGTGCCGTACACGGTTGCGATCGACGACGTGCCGGAGGACACGTTCTCGTCGGTGGCGCTGTACGTGCGCGTCGCGACGCGGGGCGACCGGACGATCAGCACGGAGCGGGACAAACGGATCGGGCCGACGGGCGTCGATGTTCCGTCCTTCGCGTACGATGCCGCAGCGGCGGCCTCGAATCGGCTGCGATTCCTCGACCGGCCGGACCAGCGGCAGAGCGGGCCGTACCCGTTCGAGGCGGCGCACTTTGCGCCGGTCTGGTGGGCGGGGCGCCGGGGGCCGGGGCTGGTCCAGCGCGCGCTGATCGTGCCGCCAGGCAGCTACGATCTGTATGTCGCGGTCCGCGAGCGGGAAGACTCGGTCTCGCGCAGGCAGAACCCGCACGCGAGCGTCCTCAAGCGCGAGCTCGACGTTCCGGACTTCTCGACGAAAGCCTTCTCAATCAGCAGCCCGATCCTCGCGGCGAGCATCGATCCGGTCGCCAGATCCCTCAACGCCCGGGAACAGGTCATGCGGCCCTACGCGCTCGGGGCGACCGAAATCACTCCCGTCCAAACCAAAATCTTCGCGCCATCGGACGTGATGACGGTCGTGTTCTTCGTCTATAACGCGGGGACCGACGGCCGGGGAAAGCCGGACGTCTCGGCCGAGTTCCACTTCTCCCGCATCCATCCCGACGGAACGGCCGATCCCGTGGGACAGCCGGTAACCCAGCGCTTCGATGCGGCGATGTTCCCGCGCGAATTCGACCTGCGCGCCGGGCACCCGCTCGTGCCGATCCAGTCGTTGCCCCTCGCGGCGTTCCCGCCGGGCCAGTTTCGGCTCGAGATTCGCGTCACCGACCGGATCGCGTCCGCGACCGCGTCGCGCGAGCTCCAGTTCGCCGTTCGGTAGCGGGCTGCGCCCCGCGGCGTCTGCGGCGTGCCCACATTCCGATCGCGGTGGCGGCGAGCGCGAGCAGCACGGGGACTATCACCTTTTTCCCGGGGAACCCACGGAAAAAGGTGACTGTCCACGTTTCCGCCGCATCGACGCCCCTGCGCGCCTCGGCGAGCTCCGGCCGATCGCCGTCCGCCTGGGTCCAGTTCCCGACGAACGTCGCGTAGTGGCGTGCGGCGAGCGCCCGATCGCCGCTGGCCGCGACCGCTCGTGCCAGGCCAAGCACCGACGCCGATCGATTCGGGTGGCGCTGCAGGGCGCGCTCGAACGCGTCACGCGCCTCGGATGCGCGCCCGAACTCGAGGAGGACTTCCCCGAGCAGCTCGTGCGCTGGCTTGATCGGCCGCGGCGGCCCCATGCCGGTCGGCAGCGCGCGTTCCGCGTCCGCGGCGGCGCGCAGCGCCTCGATCGCGTCGGTCGTTCGCCCCGCTGCCACGTGCACGAGCGCTGCGATTTCACGCTCCATGACGGTCAGGGCCGGCGCGATGGCCGAGGATCCGCCGCCTGAGGCAAGGCGGACGAAGAGCTCGCGGACCTGATCGGCCCGCTCGACGTTGGCCCCGCGCGCGGCGCTGATGCCGATGGCGACGAGCTCGTCGAGGTTGCCGAAGTCGTCCGCGTCGCGCAGCAGCTCCCATCGCCCGGCCTCGAGGACATACCGGGAGCGCATCGACGCCGCGTGGTTCTTGAGCAGCTCGGAGCCCGTGCGCGCGGCGGCCGCCTGCATAGACTCGACCATCTCACGCGCCGCGGCGAACTGCCCGAGTTGCAGGCGCTCGTACTGCAGCCACGTGAGCGGATGGTAGTCGGTCCGCGATTCGTCCAGGCCTCCCCGGGCCCGCGACGCGTCGGCCGCTCGCGACGCCGCCTCGTCCGATGCGGCCGCCTCCTGCCAGAGCCCGAGCTGGACGAAGATGTGCGCCGGCATGTGACGGGCGTGGCTCGACTCGGGCGCGATCCGCGCATAGATCCGCGCCACGTCGAGCGCGCGCGCGGCGTGCTCGAAATCGTCGTAGGTGTGGAGCAGGTAGTGCGCCGCCCCCGGGTGCTCGGGGTTGCGCTGGAGGACCCGCCGCAGGATCTCGCCCGCGCGCTGCTGCGTGTCGCTCCCGGCAAGCTGATGATGCCGGTGCCCTTCCGACGGCGCAGCGCTCAAGCCGTAGGTCGCGCGGATCGCGGTGTCGAGCAGCGCGAGCGCATAGAAGCTCGCGACCTCGTTGTCATTCGGGTATTGCGCGCGGAGGCGCTCCATTGCGGCGACGTACGCGCGCTGTCGCGCTGCTTCGTCTCCCTCGCCAAACAACGCGTCGACCGCTTCGATGAACCCGTGTTCCTTGTCGGTCCGCGCGCGCGCCAGCCTCGCGTCCCGCGTCGCACCGAGCTGACGCAGGATCGCCCGGCCGCCCGCCGCGTCGCTGGAGCTCGTGAGCACCGAATGGTGGGCGAGCGCTTCCCCCCAGTACGCCATCGCAAACCGCGGATCGAGCCGGCGCGCGCTGCGGAACGCGTCGACCGCTTCGTCGTACTCGAAATTGTGAAGCGCCGCGACGCCGCGAAGAAAATGCGGCTGCGCCTCAGGCGACCCGGACGTCGGGAAGTCGATGCGGCCGAGACCTTGCGCAAACGCAGCGACACACGTCGCGAGAACGAGCGCCGCGGTCATAGCGCAGCCCTTCAGGGCTGCGTCCGCCTCACACCTCATCAATCCGCACACCGCGAATGTAGAAATAGAGATCGAGCCGGCGCGACGACACGCCTTCCTCCGGCTTCAACACGATCTGATACAGCCCCGTCGACGCCGGCCGCCAGGCATACGACCACAGCCCCCACGTGAGCGGCGAAGCCGGCGCCGGGCACACGTCGAAGGTGTGGAACGGCTCGGACGCCCGAAACCGGATGCGCAGTCGAGCCGGCACCCGTGCGCCGCCCCACACGATGCCTGTCACGCGGTAGCTGAGCCGGTTCGCGACGAGCCATTTCTCGATCCGGACCGGCATCGCGGCCAGATCCATGGTGGCCGGCGCGAAGGCCCGCGCGAGCTTCGGGACGCCGTCCTGGTGGGTGCGGGCCGCGAACTCCCGCATCTGCAGCGTCGCGGGCTCGTCATCGTTCACAAGGGCGATCTCGTTCACCCATTTGATGCAGGTGCAGCCGTACCAGCCCGGTACGACGAGGCGCACCGGCCAGCCGTGATGCCGCGGCAGCGGCTCGCCGTTCATCTCCGTCGCGAGGAATGCGCCCGCCGACGCAAGCTCGTCGAACGTGAAGACCCACGACGCGCCCGGCAGCGAGCTTTCCGGGCGCGCAGAGTGACCGTCGAATCCCGAGAGGCGGACGCGCGTGGCTCCGGGAGCTGGCTGAATCCGGTCGAGGATCTTCGCGATCGGCGCGCCCGTCCAGGATGCCGCGCCCATCAGCCCGTAGTTGCGTGGGTCGTTGTTCCCGGCGCATTCCATGACGAACGGCCCCGCTCGCTCGACGAACGGCTCCAGATCGGCCAGGGCCAGCGTCGTCGGCTTCCGGACGAGTCCCGTGACCGCAATCGCCCACGGACGCGAGGTGTCGAGCTGGTCGGGAACGGCCGTGCGGACGAAGAACTTGTCGTTCGGCGTCACGAGTGTGTCGGGGGTGAGCGCCGACAGGTCCGTGTAAAGGCGGGCGTCGAGCCCCGCATCGATCAGCGTGTGGAACGGCGGATTCC
>JBOGJB010000467.1:0-5571 GCA_050745085.1 Vicinamibacterales bacterium | reverse complement strand
TCTTCAACCAGCGCGGCGCCGTGGCCGCGGTGTACCGGCTGATTCCCGAGAAGATTCGCGGGTTCGCCGATCTGGGGCTGCCCGCGGTGCTCAGCCAGATGGCCGAGCGCCCGCACGGCCTCGTGCTCGTCACGGGGCCGACGGGCAGCGGCAAGTCGACGACCCTCGCGGCGATGATCGACAAGATCAACACCGAGCGGCACGATCACATCCTCACGATCGAGGACCCGATTGAGTACGTCCACCAGCACAAGAACTGCGTCGTGAATCAGCGCGAGCTGCACAGCGATACCATGGGATTCGGTCCGGCGCTGCGCGCCGCGCTCCGCGAGGACCCGGACATCGTGCTCATCGGCGAGCTGCGCGACCTCGAGACGATCGAGTCGGCGCTGCGGATCGCCGAGACGGGCCACCTGACGTTCGCGACCCTGCACACCAACTCGGCGGCGCAGACGATCAACCGCATCATCGACGTCTTCCCGGCGCACCAGCAGGGGCAGATCCGGACGCAGCTCTCGCTCGTCCTCGAGGGGATCGTCTGCCAGGCGCTGCTGCCGAGGACCGACGGGACGGGGCGCTGCGTCGCGCTCGAGATCATGGTGCCGAACGCCGCGATCCGGAACCTGATCCGCGACGACAAGGTGCATCAGATCTACTCGACGATGCAGTCCGGGCAGGAGAAGCTCGGCATGCAGACGATGAACCAGTCGCTGGCGACGCTCTACCAGACGCGGCAGATCTCGCTCGAAACCGCGCTGGGGACGTCGTCGCTCAAGGACGAACTACAGGACCTGATCAACCGCGGCGTCGGGGTGGTGCCCGGCGCCGGTCTCAACCGGCCTCGGCCGATGCCACAGAGGTAGGAGTCATGGCCACATTTGCCTTCTCGGGACGGACGCGTGCGGGCGAGGTGATCACGGGCGAGCGTGCGGGGGACACGCGCGATGCCGTCGTCGCGGCGCTCCGGCGTGAGCAGATCCTGGTCACCCGCATCGACTCGGTCAAGGATCGTCCGGTCGAGAAGAAGTCCGCTGCCGTGAAGGGGAAGGGGAAGGCGGTCCCGTCCAAGAACCTCGCGATCTTCACGCGTCAGTTCTCGGTCATGATCGATGCCGGGCTGCCGCTCGTCCAGTGCCTCGACATCCTCGGCAAGCAGGAGCCGGACAAAACCTTCTCGAACGTCATCCTGACGACGCGGTCCGACGTCGAGGCGGGTGCGGCGCTCGCCGACGCGATGAAAAAGCACCCCAAAGCGTTCGACGCGCTCTTCACCAACATGATCGCGGCGGGCGAGGCGGGCGGTATCCTCGACACGATTCTCAAGCGCCTGGCGGTGTACATCGAGAAGAACGTCAAGCTGAAGGGGCAGGTCAAGTCCGCGATGATCTACCCGATCGCGGTCCTCGTCATCGCCGCGCTGGTGGTGGGCGTCATTCTGTGGAAGGTCATCCCGACCTTCGCGCAGATGTTCGCGGGTCTCGGCGCCAGCCTGCCGCTCCCGACGCGCGTCGTCATCGCGTTGTCCAACTACGTCGTTTGGTACGGCTGGATCCTGTTCATCGTGATCCCGCTGGGGATCTACGCGTTCAAGAGCTACTACGACACCGACGCCGGCCGCCATACGGTGGACGCCATGGTGCTCAAGATGCCGATCCTCGGGCTCATCATGCGGAAGATCGCGGTCGCGCGGTTCTGCCGCACGCTCGCGACGCTGCTCAGCTCCGGCGTGCCGATTCTCGACGGGCTCGATATCACAGCCAAGACGTCGGGCAACGCGATCATCGAGGATGCGATCATGGTGACGCGCTCCGGCATCGAGCGCGGCGAGACCGTGTCGGGGCCGCTCGCGCAGACCAACGTCTTCCCGTCAATGGTCGTGCAGATGATCAACGTCGGCGAGACCACGGGCGCGCTCGACACGATGCTCAGCAAGATCGCCGACTTCTACGAGGAAGAGGTGGACACCGCCGTGGCCGGCCTGTTGACGCTGATGGAGCCGCTGATGATTGCGGTCCTCGGCGTCATCGTCGGCGGCATCGTCATCGCGATGTACATGCCGATCTTCGACATGATCAGCAAGCTGACGTAGATGGCGATGGAGAGAAGGTCAAAACAGCGCCGCGAGCGCGAGCGAGCGGTGGTAGGCGCTGGGGGTGGGGCCCCAGCGCAAGAGAAATAGATGTCAACATCGCTCAGGCGAAAACTGCTCTGGCTGATCGCCATCCGCGCGGTGGCGCTCACGATCGTCCTCGGATCGGCGATCCTGGTCCAGATCCAGGCCCCCGGCACGTTCCCGGTCGATCCGTTCTTCTTCCTGATCGGATTGACCTACGCGTTGACCGCGCTCTACGCGGTCACGACCCGCTTCGCCGAGCGGCACCGCTGGCTGATCGACCTCCAGCTCGCGGGGGACGCGATCACCGTCTCGGCGATCGTGCAGCTGACCGGCGGCGTGGCGAGTTATTTCAGCTCGCTCTATGCGCTGCCGGTGATCGCCGCCAGCATCACGCTGTACTGGCGCGGCGGCCTGTTGATCGCGTTTCTGAGCGGGCTGCTGTACGGCGGGATCGTGGTGGCGCAGTACGCCAGTCCGCTCGGCCCGTCCGCCGCCGCCGCGCTCCCGCCGGTGCGCCTCGCGTTCTTCACCGTCGGCCTGAACCTGTTCGGTCTGTTCGCGGTTGCCATGCTGAGCGGGTATCTGGCCGAAGGGCAGCGCCGCGCCGACGCGCGACTGCAGCGGGCCTCGAGCCGGATCGCGGACCTGCAGGCCTTCAACCAGCTCATCATCGACAGCCTGCCGAGCGGTCTGGCGACCGTCGACGCCGACGGGCGCGTGTTGTCGTTCAACCGCGCCGCGCAGGCGATCACCGGCCTCACACTGGGGGACGCGCTCGGCCGAGAGGCGGCCGAGGTCCTGCAGTTCACGCGCGACGTGCTCGACGAAATGCACGCCAGGGCCGGCAGCGGCGGGCGGTACCGGGCGGAATTCGGGTTCCAGCGGCCCGACGGCCGCCAGATCGAGCTGGGGTTCAGTACGGCGCCCTTTGTGACCCCCGCAGGGCTGAGCGGGTACCTCGTGACCTTCCAGGACGTCACGCAGCGGAAACGGCAGGAGCGCGAGGCGCGGGTCCAGCAGCGGCTGGCGGCGGTCGGAGAGATGGCCGCCGGCATGGCCCACGAGATTCGCAACCCGCTCGCGTCCATGTCCGGGTCGATGCAGGTCCTTCGGCAGGAGCTGCCGCTCAGCGAGGAGCAGGCGCAACTGATGGACATCGTGCTCCGCGAATCCGAGCGGCTCAACGACACCATCCGGAGCTTCCTGGCCTACGCCCGGCCCCAGAGCCGCGAGGCGTCGCGCCACGACCTGCGCGGCGTGCTCAACGACACCGCGACGCTCCTTCGGAACAGCGCGGAGCTCGCCGAGAACCACGAAGTGGTCGTCGACGCGCCGGACGCGCCCGTGTGGTACTTCGCCGACGAGCACCAGATCCGCCAGATCGTCTGGAACCTGGCGACCAACGGGCTACGCGCCATGCCGTCCGGCGGCCGGTTGCGGCTGTCGGTTGCGGCCGAGCCCCAGCCTGGGGCCGCCGAGCCCGGCGCGGTCGTGCGCGTCGAGGATCAGGGCGTCGGCATTCCGGCCGCCGAGCTCGACCGCATCTTTCAGCCATTCCGCGGCGCGTTCAGCCGCGGCACGGGCCTCGGGCTCGCGATCGTCCACCGCATCGTCACCGACTACGGCGGCGCGATCGACGTCCGCTCGCAGCCGGGGACGGGGACGACCGTCGAAGTCCATCTGCCGGGGCGCGCCCCGGCCATCGGCGCGCCGACGGAGGAGCGCAAGACCGCGCTCGTCTGAGCGCGCTCGAACCATGGCTGTCGCCACCGCCCCGCAGACCGACGCCGCCTCGCGCATCCTCGTCGTCGACGACGAGCGATCGATGCGGGAGCTGCTCGCAATCGTCCTGAAGCGCGAGGGGCACGACGTGCTGCTCGCCGACAACGGCCGGTCCGCGGTCGAAATGCTCGAGCGCGAGCCGATCGAGCTGCTCATCTCGGACATCCGGATGCCGGACATGAGCGGCGTCGAAGTGCTCGGCGCGGCGCAACGGATCAATCCGGACGTGATCGGCATCATGATCACGGCCTACGCGTCCACCGACACCGCGGTCGAGGCGCTCCGGCTGGGGGCCTACGACTACGTCAGCAAGCCGTTCAACGTGGACGAGCTGAAGCTCAAGGTCCGAAAGGCGCTCGAGCGGAAACGCCTGCAGCAGGAGAACGTGCTCCTGAAGCGCGCGCTGCAGACCACGCACCAGTTCTCGAACATCATCGGCAAGAGCGGCCCGATGCAGGCGGTCTTCCAGCTGATTCAGACGATCGCGCCGACGACGAGCACGGTGCTGGTGACCGGGGAATCCGGCACGGGCAAGGAGCTCGTCGCGCGCGCCATCCACTTCAATTCGCTGCGTAAGGACCGCCCGTTCGTTGCGCTCAACTGCGGCGCGCTGCCCGAGACGCTCCTCGAGTCCGAGCTGTTCGGCCACATGCGCGGCGCCTTCACCGGCGCCGAGACGAACAAGAAGGGGCTCGTCGAGGTGGCCGACAAGGGGACGATCTTCCTCGACGAGATCGGCGAGATGAGCGCGATGATGCAGGTGAAGCTCCTGCGCGTCCTCCAGGAGCGGAAGTTCCGCCGGCTCGGCGGGACCGAGGAGATCGAGGCCGACATCCGGATCATCGCCGCCACCAACCGCGATCTCGCGCGGCTGGTCGCCGAGAACAAGTTCCGCGAGGACCTCTTCTACCGTATCAACGTCATCCCCGTCCGTCTGCCGCCGCTTCGCGAGCGGACCGACGACATCCCGCTTCTGGCCGAACATTTCCTGGGCAAGTACTCGGTGCAGATGGGGAAGGCCGTCAACAGCGTCGCCGCGGACGCGATGAAGTGCCTGCAGACCTATGCGTGGCCGGGCAACATCCGCGAGCTCGAGAACGCCGTCGAGCGGGCCGTCGCGCTCGAGCGCTCGGCCGCCGTCCGCCTGGCCAGCCTGCCGGAGCACGTCCAGCGGGGCATCGCTCCGGGGGGGAGCCCCGGTCGCGATGGAGGGCTCCCGGACTCGGGTTTTCACCTCGAGCAGCACGTGCAGGAGATCGAGCGGGAATATCTTGCCGAGGCCCTGCGGCGCGCCAATGGCGTCAAGAGCCGCGCGGCGGAGCTGCTCGGTATGAGCTTCCGACAATTTCGTTATCTGTCCAAGAAGTACAACCTCAAGTAGGCCTTCGGGTCGGTTCCTGACATTCCAGGGCACCCAAGGTTGACAATTTTTGTCAAGCAGGGCACGATCACGAGGCCGTTACCGACCGGATTCCTTCCACGAACGTCTTGAATATGAAGCCTTTACGGGCTCGGCCCTGGCGCGGATGAGCCTGGCACCGCCGTTGCTCAGGGAGCCGCAACAACAAAACCTTGGGCGGGACGCGGACGGACACATTTTTAGTCAGAGGGAGAACAGGGAGATGCGCAACGAAAAGGGTTTCACGCTGATCGAGCTGCTGATCGTCGTGGCG
>JBOGJB010000466.1:0-9580 GCA_050745085.1 Vicinamibacterales bacterium | reverse complement strand
AACTTGCGATCCGCTATCGCGTGATCCATGTGCGATCACGCGATCGAACTTGGATCGCGCGATCGCAAATCGCCCGATCGCAGATTGACGATGGCCCGATCACCCGATCGGCCGATCGCAGATCGACAGTGACAAAGATCACATGGCTTCTCTCAGCAACAAGATCGCGTTAGTGACCGGCTCGACGTCCGGGATCGGCCGCGGCATTGCCGAGCACTTCGCCTCGCTCGGGGCGCGGGTCGTCGTGCACGGCCGGAACGAGGCGCAGGGGCGTGAGGTCGCCGAACGACTGCGTCGCGCCGGCCAGGAGGTGGAGTTCGTTGCTGCGGATCTCGCCGATGTCGAGGCGTGCCGCCGCGTTGTCCGGTTCACGATCGAGCGTTGCGGCGGCGTCGACGTGCTCGTCAATAACGCGGCCAGCACAGCGCGCGGCTACCTCGAGGACGCGCCGGTGGAGCTGTGGGATGCGATCATGCACGTCAACCTGCGCGCGCCGTTTCTGTGTCTGCAGGAGGCGGTCAAGTCGATGAAGGTCCGCGGCGGGGGTTCAATCCTCAACATCGGCTCGATCAACGCGTACATCGGCGAGCCGAAGCTGGGGCCTTACTCGGTCTCGAAAGGCGGCCTGATGACCCTGACCCGGAACGCGGCGGCCACGCTGAACCGCTACCGGATCCGCGTCAACCAGATCAACGTCGGGTGGACGCTGACCGAGGGGGAGGAGCGCGTGAAGCGTGAGGAGGAGGGGAGAGCGGCCGACTGGTTGCCGGAGGCGATCGCCACGCGCGCCTTCGGCCGTTTGCTGACACCACACGACATCGCCGTCGCCGCCGCGTACTTCGCCTCCGACGACAGCGCGGTCGTGACGGGGACGGTCATGGATCTCGAGCAACACCCGGTCGGTGCGCCGGAGAATCGATAGTTCGGCGGTCACCGTGCCTCCCCGCATCAGCGTCTTCCCCAAGTGTTATTTCGACGAGCTGGCCGAAGGACGCATGTCGTTCGACGGCTGGATCCGCGAGGCGGCGACGATCGGCGGGGAAGGGGTCGAGCACTACGACGGCTTCTTCCGGAGTCTCGCGCGGATCGACGTCGATCCTATCGTGCGCGCGATGGACGAAACGGGGCAGGTCACGTCCATGATCTGCTTCTCGCCCGATTTCACACACCCAGAGCTGGAGGAGCGGCGCCGGCAGCTGGAGCGGCAGAAGGCGGCGATCGACCTCACGGTCCGTCTCGGCGCGCGGCATTGCCGCACGCTCAGCGGTCAGCGGCATGACGGCCTGTCGCGCGCGGACGGGATTGCGCGCACGCTCGACGGCATCCGGCGGTCGCTCGACTACGCCGAGCGGCGCGGCGTCGTGCTCTGCATGGAGAACCATTACAAGGACGGGACCTGGCGCTTTCCGGAGTTCGCGCAGCCCGAGGACATCTTTCTCGAGATCGTCGAGCAGATCGACTCGCCGTTCTTCGGCGTCCAGTACGACCCCTCGAACGCATGGCTTGGCGGGTACGATCCGATTCGGTTTCTGGAGAAGGTGCGAGACCGGGTGGTGACGATGCACGCCTCCGACCGCACGCTCGCGCCCGGCACGACTCTCCAGGATCTGCAACGGGCCAATGGCGCCACCGGCTACGCCGCAGGCCTGAGGCACGGAGAGATCGGCCACGGGTTGATCGACTACGACGCAGTGTTCCGGCTGCTTGCAGAGGTGGGGTTCGACGGCTGGATCTCGATAGAGGACGGCATGAACGGGCTCGACGAGATCCGCAGGTCCGCCGAATTCCTGAAGGCGAAGCGCGAGCGCTATTTCGGATCGGCGCGCCAGACCTAGACTTGGACTAACGAACGATACGGAGGCCAGTCCTCGACAAGCCCCTTCTGGGAGAGTCGTCATGATGTCGACCCTGTTCTTGTGGCTGGAGGACCTTCGGCGAGACACGCACAACGCCGTGCGTGCGCTCGGCAGGAATCCCGCCTTCACGACCGTCGCGGTTCTGACGCTTGCGCTTGGCATCGGCGCCAACACCGCGATCTTCAGCGTCCTAAATTCGGTGCTGCTGCGCCCGTTGCCGTACGAGGATGCAGACCGGCTAGTCGGCCTCTATTTCCACCAGCCTGCGGAGGAGTCGCCGACGGGCGCTCCGCGCCGCCTCAGGGTCGGCCTGAGTGTGCCCCAGCTAATCGAGCTCCGGCAACGCACGCGCGCGATCTCGCACGCCGGCGCGTTGAACCTCTCATTCATGACCATGACCGGCGGCGGGGAGACGACCCGCCTCGAGGGGGCGCGCGTCTCGCCGGCCGTCTTCCAAATGCTCGGCGTCCGGCCGCTCCTCGGACGCGTATTCGACCACGGGGATGAAGCGCTCGGCGCCGACCCCGTCGTCATCCTCAGTCATGCCACGTGGCGCCGGTACTTCGCCGCCGACCATGGCATTCTTGGCCGGACCTTGACCCTTGACGACGTGTTTGCGCGCCTGCGTCGGTCGTCGGGGTGATGCCGGAGGACTTCGAGCCGGGTGGGCAGAACCAGTTCTGGATCCCATTCGGGTTAACCGCTGGAGGGTCAGCCCCGCGCGGTAACCTGGTGGCGCGTCTGGCCGACACCGTCTCGGCGTCGTCAGCGGCGGCAGAAGTCGGCGCCATCGTGCGCGAGATCCACGGACGCGGCGGGACGACCGCGCCCCCTGGAGCAGCTTGTCGCGAACAGGATCTCGCGTCCGCGGATGTACGCCATCCTGATCGGCATCTTTGCCGCGCTGGCGGTTGCGCTCGCCGCGATCGGCATCTACGGCGTCCTGGCGTACTCGGTGACACAGCGCACGCGAGAGATAGGCATCCGTATGGCGCTTGGCGCGCGGCGCTCCGAAGTCATGGGGCTCGTGCTCGGCCAGAGCCTTGTGCTGACAGCCGCCGGGATTGCGCTGGGGCTGGCCGCGGCCGCGGTGGTGACGCGCTACCTCGATCGGATGCTGTTCGGGCTCACACCGCTCGACCCGGCGACGTTCGTCGCCGTCTCTTTGATGTTCGGGTTGGTCGCGACGCTCGCGTCGTACCTGCCCGCCCGCCGCGCGACGAAAGTCGATCCCGTCATCGCGCTCCGCTGCGAGTAGCGCGATCTGGCTGGCAGTTCACACCGCCCAGCCCTGACGATATTGGCGCTGCAGGTATCGGTTCGCGTCCGCAAGGTTCGTGATCGTGAAGCCGGCGCTGTCCCAGAGCAGCCGCTCACCCGTCCGGGCCGCGACGTTGCCAAGCAGCACCGCTTCGGTGACGCCGGCCGTGAACTCGAAGCTGGCGCCACCGGCCGGACCGCCCTTGCACGCGTCGATCCATTCGCGATCGTTTCCCGGGGATCGCGGCAGTGTTTTCGGGGGCGGCTGGTACGCCTGCATGCGCGCGGCCGGAATCAGCCGCGGCCGCGCGCCGTTGAAGCCGCACAGAATCTTCCCCTCGTCTCCAACGAAGAGGAGACCTTCGGCCTCGAACGGCTCGTCCAGCTCTTCGGGCCTCGGAGGCTTCAGACCGCCGTCGTACCACGTGAGTCGAACCGGCGGCATGTCTCCGCGCGCAGGAAACTCGAAGTGGATGATCGAAGCCTTGGGGAACGTGTCGGCCAGCCGCTCCGTCGAGCTCGCCTCCACGCTCGTCGGGGGTCCGAGCTTCAGCACTCGGACGATCGTGTCGAAACTATAGCAGCCCATGTCGCCCAGCGCACCCGTTCCGAAGTCGTACCATCCCCGCCACACGAACGGTTGATACGCGTGATGGTAAGGTCGCGCAGCGGCCGGACCGAGCCAGAGGTCCCAGTTCAGATGTGAGGGCGCCGGCTCTTCACGGTCCGGCCGGCTGATGCCTTGCGGCCAGAAGGGACGGCTCGACCAGTTGATGACCTCGCGGACCGGACCGATCCCGCCGGCCCAGATCCATTCGCAGAGCAGACGGGTCGCCTCCGACGCCTGGTTGCCGACGGCGACCTGCGTGGCGACGCGCGCGTCCCGGGCCACGTCCGCCATCCGCCGCGCCTCGAAGACGGAATGGGCCATCGGCTTCTGACAGAACACGTGCTTCCCGGCCCGCATCGCGGCGATGGCCATCGGCGCATGAAGATGATCGGGCGCGCCGATGACGACCGCGTCGATGTCGCTCCGCTTCGCGACGAGCTCACGGTAGTCCTCGAACTCCGCGCACCCGCTGTAGGTTCCCGATCGCGTCTCGGCACCGTAGTAAGCCTCGACGATGTCGCGGGCGGGCCCACGTCCCGCGATACCGCCGCGGTACGGCTCCCCCTCGCCACCCCAAGTCGAGTAGCCCGCGCCCAGCAGCGCGCGGACCTTGTCGCGCAGCTCGTGCTTGCCCCATTCCGAGTAGTCGTCGCTGCCCTTGTTGACGTCGCAGACGGCGACGACCTGCACGTCGGGGTGCGCCAGGAAGTTCATCATCACGCGCAGGCCCTGGGAGCCGACACCGAGGCACGCGACGGTGATTCTGTCGCCCGGCGGCGTCTTTGTCTGGGGCCGTGCGGCGACCGCCGGACGGCGAGCCGCCGTGCAGGAGGCCGCGGCAGCGCCGACGGCAGCCAGCAGCAGTTCCCGACGCGAGAGCCGCCCGCTCATAGATCGCGGGCGATAGTAACACCAGAACCCTTCCCGCCGCGGCTCCGTCCAAGTCCAGAGCGAGGTCCCATGCAGGACGTCCGGTACGCGCTACGCACGCTCCGCAAGCAGCCCATCTTTACGCTCGTCGCGGTCCTGACCCTCACCCTCGGGATCGGCGCCAACACGGCGATCTTCAGCCTTCTGTACCAGATCCTGCTGCGGCCGCTGCCGTATACGGACGCGGACCGCCTGGTGTTCGTCTGGAACACCTACCCGCTGATGGGGCTCCCGCAGGCGAGCGTCTCGATTCCCGACTACATCGACCGCAGAACGCAGGCGCCGGCGATCGAAGACGCCACGCTGTTCACCGGCCGCAGCCTGAGCCTGGCGGATGGCGGGGGCCAGCCCGAGCAACTCCGTGGGCTGGTGGTGACTCCGTCGTTCTTCTCCACGCTCCAGCGCCAGCCGTTCCTCGGGCGTGCGTTCAGTGAAGATGAAGCAAAACCGGGAGCCGACAAGTTCGCTGTCCTCACCCACGGTCTCTGGACGTCGCGGTTTGCTTCCGATGGCTCCATCGTCGGCCGCAGCATCAGGCTGAACGGCGAACAGTATGCGGTCGTCGGTGTGCTGCCGGCGGACTTCGAGCTGCCCTCGCGCGAGATCTCGGTCCTGGTGCCGTTCTCGTTCACGCCCGCCCAGATGTCCGACCAGGGACGAGGCAACGAGTTCAGCTCGATGATCGCGCGGCTGCGGCCGGGCGCCGCGATCGAGCAGCTCAACGCGCAGATCAAGGCGATCGTCGACCGCAATCTCGATCGGCTGCCGCAGTTCCAGACCTTCGCGCGGACGAGCGGCTTTGGCGGCTTCGCCCGCCCCATTCGCGAGCAACTCGTCGGCGACGCCCGTGCACCGCTGCTCGTCCTGCAGGCCGGCGTCATCGTCGTTCTGCTGATCGCCTGCGCGAACGTGGCCAACCTGCTGCTGATGCGAGCAGCCGGCCGCGGGCGCGAACTCGCGATCCGGACCACCCTCGGCGCGGGCAACTGGCGTCTGGCCCGACAGATGCTGACGGAAGGAGTCGTGCTCTCGATCCTTGGCGGGATCGGCGGGCTCGCGCTGGGATTGATCGGCGTCCGCGCGCTGATCGCGACGAGCTCGACGCAGGTCCCCGGCCTCGTGAACGCCTCTCTTCACCCCGCGGTGCTCGCGTTCACGATGGGCCTCGCGATCCTGACCGGGCTGGTCTTCGGGCTGGTGCCGGCGATCGCCGTGACCCGCGGCAATACGAACGCAATTCTCAAGGACGACAACGCGCGCAGCTCGCCCGGCAGGGGCGCTGGCGTGACCCGCGCCCTGCTCGTCGTCGCGGAAACGGCGTTGGCGTTGGTGCTGCTGGTCGGCGCCGGACTGCTCATCAAGAGCTTCGCGCGGCTGCAGAACGTCGACCCGGGCTTCTCCACCGACAACGTGCTGACGGCGCAGGTTTCGCTGCCGGGGGCGCGGTATCCCGATGCGAACGCGCGCCGGGCGTTCTGGGCACGCCTGATCGACAAGGCGCGCGCGCTGCCAGGCGTGACCGCCGCCGGCCTGACGTCGAACGTGCCGTTCAACGGAAATGTCAGCTCGGGCTCGTACTCGATTGTCGGGTACACACCCGGACCCACCGACGCGCGCCCGCACGGCCGCCAGGAAGTTGTCGGCGGCGACTACTTCCGGGCGATGCAGATCCCGCTCGTCTCCGGCCGCCTCTTCAACGACGGGGACACGCCCGACAGCCCGCGGGTGGTGGTCATCGATCAGTACCTGGTCAGCCGCTACTTCGCGAGCCGCAGCCCGCTCGGCCAGCAGATCCGCAGGGGCGGCCCCGACAGTCCCCCCTTCACGATCGTCGGGGTTGTCGGCACGATTAACAGCATCGACCTCGGCGAGCCGGTTCTCAAAGAGCGGATCTACTATCCGATCACCCAGCAGGCGCTGCCGAACATGGCGCTGATGCTGAAGACCGGCCTCGATCCGCTGAATCTGGTGCCGGAGCTACGCCGGACGTTGCAGTCGATCGATCCCGAGCAGCCCATTGCAGACGTTCGCACGATGGATCAGTGGGTGGTGCGGTCGCTTGAAGGACGGCGGACGCCGATGTTGCTGCTGGCGCTTTTCGGCACCGTCGCGCTGGTGCTGTCGGCAATCGGAATCTACGGCGTGCTCGCCTTCGGCGTCGCGCAGCGGGTGCGCGAGTTCGGCATCAGGCAGGCGCTCGGGGCCGATCGACGATCGATTCTCTCGATGGTGCTGAAGCAGGGGGTGGGAACGGCGGCGATCGGACTCGCGATCGGCCTGGCCGGCTCGCTCGCGCTGACGCGCTATCTGCAGAGCCTGCTCTTCGGCGTCGGCACGCAGGACGTGCCCGTCTTCGCCGGCGTCACCATTCTGCTGCTCGCCGTGACGCTCGCGGCGTGCTACGTGCCCGCGCGCCGCGCGACGCGCATCGACCCGATGGCGGCACTGCGGGAGACCTAGCCAGCCTGCCTCCGAGGACCGTTTCTTGCTAGAGGTAGGTGCCCTTCCCCGGCGGATCGCGACCTCGGCCGGTAGAACGGGCGGAAATGCGCCAGTTCACTCAGACGCCGGGCGGATACGTGTGACGTGATCGAGGACGCGGTGTAACCGGAGACGACATCAAGATGGAACCCATGAGGACCGGCTCTCTGCTCAACTTTCCCGCCGCCAGGCACGACCACGTCGTGCAGTTCTACGAGAGCGATGACTTTCTCTCGAACGCCGTCGCCGGGTTTCTGGCGGATGGGCTGAACGCCGGCCAGCCGGCCATCGCGATCGCTACGGCCCCTCATCGGGAAGCGTTCCAGACGCGTCTGGAGGAGAAGGGATTCGACGTCGACCGGCTCCACGACGACGGCCAGCTCATGTTCCTCGACGCCCGGGAAACGCTGTCGACCTTCATGGATGGTAATCAACCTAACCCCCGGCGATTTCGCACGCACATCGGCGGGGTGATCGAGCGCAGCCTGGGCGGGCGGAGAACGACGGCGCGGGCGTACGGCGAGATGGTGGACGTGCTCTGGCAGGAGCAGAACGTCGACGGGGCTATTCGGCTCGAGGAGCTCTGGAACGATCTGGCCGCCACGCACTCCTTCTCACTGCTGTGCGCGTATGCCATGGGCAGCTTCTACAAGGAAGCGCACGCCGGGAAGTTCCACGACATGTGCCGCGCGCACACGCACGTGATTCCCGCGGAGAGCTACACGCAGGCGGCCGGAGAAGACGCCCGGGCGCGCGAGATCAGCCGGCTTCAGCAACGCGCCCGCGCGCTCGAGGCCGAGATCGCGCACCGACAGAAGCTCGAGCAGGCGCTGCGCGACGCGCTCGTCGCTCGCCAGCGCGCAGAAACGGATCGCGAGCGGCTGCTCGTCGCCGAGAAAGCGGCGCGCGCGGAGGCCGAGAACGCCAATCGGTTGAAGGACGAGTTTCTCGCGGTCCTTTCCCACGAGCTGCGCACGCCGCTCAACGCGATTCTCGGCTGGGCCCACATCGTCCGGGATCCCCACACCGATGAGACCACTATCCGCCGCGCGCTCGACGTCATGGAACGCAACGCGACGCTCCAGGTCCACCTGATTGACGACCTCCTCGATGTGTCCCGCATCGTCAGTGGCAAGCTGCAGTTGAGTCCCGATCGCGTGAACCTCGCGACCGTGCTCGCCGCCGCGGCCGACAGCGTGCGTCCCGCGGCGGAGGCCAAGGCGATCACTCTGGACCTCAAGGTCGATCGGTCGGCGCGCTTCGTGACGGGGGACGCGGGCCGGCTGCACCAGGTGATCTGGAACCTGCTGGCGAACGCGATCAAGTTCACGCCGGAGCGCGGCCGGATCGAGCTCCGGCTGGAGCGCGCCGGTGCGCACGCGCAGATCGTCGTGCGGGACACGGGTCAAGGCATCGCGGGGGAGTTTCTGCCGCACGTCTTCGAGCGGTTCCGCCAGGCGGACACGAGCACGACGCGCCGGCACGGAGGGCTTGGGCTCGGGTTGACGCTCGTCAACTATCTCGTCGAGGCCCACGGGGGGACCGTTTCGGCGGAGAGCCCGGGCGAGGGACTCGGCGCGACCTTTACCGTCACGCTTCCGCTTCGCTCCAGAGGGATGGCGGCCGTCGGAGAGGACAGCCGTCTCGAGTCTGCGCGTCGGTCGCCGCTCGCGACCGTCGAGCGTGCGCGCGTGCTCATCGTTGACGACGAGTCGGACGCGCGAGATCTGTTGAAACACATGATGGAGCGGTCAGGCGCCGCGGTCGAGACGGCGGCGTCGGCAGGAGAGGCCATCCGACTGCTCTCGTCGGGCTTCTTCGACCTGCTGCTGGCCGATCTCGGCATGCCCGGTCAGGACGGGTACGCGCTGATCGCCGCGATCCGAAGTCTTCCTGATCCGAAGGTGCGGCGGATCCCGGCCATCGCCGTCAGCGCGTACACCGGGCACAGCGATCGCGCGATCGTGGCGGGCTATGATGACTACGTCCCCAAACCGGTTGACGCCGGCCGCCTGGAGGCGGTCGCATCCCGCCTACTGAGCAGGAATCCCGACCAGGCGTCGTAACCGTTTCAGGAAGGGCTCGCCGGACCGCGCCAGCGTCGCCTCGAGCCGCGCGGTGCAATCGCAGTCGCCGCACGACCAGGGCGCGGTGCCATTCTCGTCGCGGCACTTCGCCCGCGCATGCGCGTCCTGCACCTTGATCAGATCGAAGTACTCCTCCCAGTACGGCCGCTCTTCCAGCAGCGGCGTCGGGCAATAGCACACCTCGACCCAGCACAGCGTGCCGGCGTCGAACTGGCGCGCGTCGTTCATGTTGCGCAGGTATTCGTCGCCCGCGATGGACCCCTGGCCGAGTGTGCGCGAGTCGATCGCGTCGACGAGCGCCTCCTCCCGGCCGGGCTTCACACGCGCGCGGACCAGGTACCGCATGTCCTTATCCT
>JBOGJB010000465.1:0-4844 GCA_050745085.1 Vicinamibacterales bacterium | reverse complement strand
CGCCAGGCCCGTCTTCGGGTCGACGAGGACCTCCGACACCGTCGAGTTCGGGCGTACCTCCAGATTGCCCGTGTCCTTCGCAGGAAAGATGAGCGCCGTCGGCGAGTGGAACGCCGCCTGAATGTCGCAGCCGCGCCCGCAGTTGCCACGCCCCTTGCACGCGCTGCGGTACTTGTTCGCGACGCCGTCGGTCGTGACGCCGGCGCGGCCCGGGATGACCGAGCGGCCCATCTTCGCGACCGACTTCTTCAGAATCTGCTCGCCGCAATTGAGCTTGATCGGGCGCTGGTAGATGCTGTCGGGCAGCTGCGGCAGGTTCTCGACCGTGCCCGAGATGCCGAGCAGCCGATCAACCTTGTCGTAGTACGGCGCGACGTCGGCGTAGCCGATCGGCCAGTCTTCGCCGAATCCGTCGCGGCTTTTTGCCTTGAAGTCATAGTCCGACAGGCGCAGCGACACGCGCCCCCAGATGTTGGTCTTGCCGCCGAGCACGCGCGCCCGGACCCATGCGTATTGCGTGCCGGTATACGGGTGCTGGCGCTCATCCACGACCGAGTGCTTCGTGTAGCGGTTGCCCGAATACGACAAAACCGTCTTGTACTTGTCGAATTCTTTCGCCGTCCCGTAAGGGCGGTCGATCATCTTGTATTCGGCTGCCGTCAGGTTGTGCTCGTCGTTCGGCAGCCGCCCGCGGTTCGGCGTCTGCCACGGCCACTCCATCGTCTTGAACTCTTTGAACGGGTCGAGCGCGCGGCCAGCTTCGAGCATCAGGACTTTCAGCCCCGCCGTCGCGAGCTGGAAGCCCGTCATACCGCCCGCCGCGCCGGATCCGACGATGATGACGTCGTGCTTCTGGCGCGCCGGCTCGATCGGCGCCGCTGGTTGCTGGGTATCGATGGTCACGACAGGTGCTCCGGATGAGTGCAGCCGTGGAACTCGGACTGGAACTGGTTCCCCTTGTAGCTGAGCTCCTTCAGGAGACCGATCTCCGACGTGTAGTAGCCCTGGACTGTGCGCTCCTTCGCGCGCACGAACAGGCGCTCCAGCACCGTCGTCGGATCCGCCTCGTTCTGGCTGATCTCGGTGAGGAACGCGACCTGCCGATCGACCGGCGCCTCCGCGAAGGGACGCCTGAAACGGGCGGTGGACTGCGCGTCGAGCTCGGTGAGCCCTTCGTGCCACAGCGTCTTTTCCTCGTCGATGACGCCGGTCAGCAGGAGATCGATGAAGTCCGCGACCTTCGCCGCCTTCGCGCCTGCGGAGTGGTCGTCGGCTGGAATGATCAACTCCGCAAGCGTGTCGACCGTCCGGTGCTCGGCCGCGGAGAAGAACTGGAGTCCCTGTGCTGGTTTCGCGGCCGCCTGGCGCCGCACCGCGACCGCCTGCGCCCACGCCGCCTCGGAGAGCAAGGAAGCGCCCGCAACCGCACCGGCGCCGATGGCGACGGCTCGTAGCGCCTCACGTCGGGTGATGGCGGTCGTTGACATATGACCCGAGGCAGGCCTGAAGGCCTGCGCTACTTCTTCACGTACTTTTTCAGCGCGCGGGGACCCACTTCCGCGCCGTAGATGTTCCCTTGCGCGTCCGCCGCGACGCCTTCGGCGCCGCTCGTGCCGGCTTTGTCGGGGTCAGGTTCCGGATCGGGAATGAACGCTGTCACTTTGCCATCTTTCACGCTTCCGATTCTGATCCCGCGCTTCCAGCCCGGATTGCTGCGGCCGTTCGATTCCGAATCCGCCCCGTAGAGGACGTCGTTCTTGTCTATGTAGATCCCGCTCAGACGGCTGAACTGCTTCCACTCCTCGAGGAACTTTCCGTCCTGATCGAAGATCTGGAGCCGGACGTTGCCGCGGTCGGCGACGAACAGCCGGCCACGTGAGTCGAAGGCCACGCCGTGCGGCGTCTTGAGCTCTCCCGGCCCGGAGCCCCATTTGCCCCACGTCTTGATGAACCTCCCGTCCTTCGAGTACTTCACGATGCGGCTGACCGTCGTCGGGCCGGCGTTCGAGCTCTGGCCGCTGTGGCCGTCGGCGACGAAGATGTCGCCGTTCGGCGCGGTCACGACGTCGCACGGTTCGTTGAGCGCCTCGGGCGGATCGCCGGCGACTCCCGCCGTTCCGAGCGTCAGCAGGACTGTCCCCTCCGGGCTGAACTTGACGACGATGTGGCCTTTGCCGGCCGTCCCCGGCTGGTTCGGGCCGCCAGGCGGGATGCTGTCGGTCACCCACACGTTGCCGTCTCGGTCCACGTGGATGCCGTGCGGGAAGATGAACATCCCCTCGCCGAAGCTCTTCATGAGTTTGCCGGACGCATCGAACTTGAGGACCACGGGCAGGTTCAAGCCGGCGCAGGTGTTCAAGCCACACCGCTCGGCGACCCAGATCGACCGGCCGTCGGGGTCGATCTCAACGGCGCTCGTGGCGCCCCATGTCCTCCCCTCGGGCATCTTCGCCCAGTTCTCGACGGTCTGATAGGGGTTCGGCAGGTCATTGGTGGGCGGCGCATTGGATTGGGCGTTGACGATCGTCGCCGCCAGCACGGCCGCGAACAGGCCGCTCTTTAGACCACTCTGCGCATTCGGCCTTCGGCATTCGGCATTCGGCATTACTTCTTCTCCGGCCAAACCGTCCCCTGATGAGGCGTTGTTACGGGCGCGAGGCCTTTGTACACGAACTTCTGGAGGCGTTTTCCTTCGTACGTCTCGGTCGTGTAGATATTGCCCTTCGAGTCCGTTGCGATGCTGTGCACGCCGAAGAACTGGCCGGGTTGCCGCCCTCCGTCTCCGAAGCTGGTCAGGAGCTCCAGCGTGGCGCGCTCGAGGATGTACACCCGCTCATTCTTGCCGTCGGCGAGGTAGAGGAACCGCTGCTGCGGATCCTTCGAGAACGCGATGTCCCACACCGATCCGTCGCCGAGCGTCCGCTTCGCGATCCACGTTTCCTTCACGAACGTGCCGTCGGACTTGAACACCTGGATGCGGTCGTTGGGACGGTCGCACACGTAGAGCAGTCCGTCGTTCGCCAGCTCGGCGCAGTGCACCGGCGTGCGGAACTGCTGCGCCGGAGGGTCGTCCGGGTTATAGCGCCCGAGGTCCTTGTCGTCAGGTTTGTTGCCGTACGCGCCCCAATAACGCTTGAACGTGCCGGTGTCGGCGTCGATCACCGCGACACGCTTGTTCAAGTACCCGTCGGCAACGTAGGCCTCGTTCGCCCTCGGATCGATGAAGATCTTCGCGACCCGACCGAAGTTCTGGGTGTCGTGGCTGTTGCCCGCATACACCGGCTTGTCGCCGTCCGTCTTCACGCGGCGCACGCCGGGCTTGCCGAACTGCGCGAGAAGCTTGCCGTCCTGCGTGAACTTCAGGATGTGCGAGTCCCCGTCACCGTTGCCGCCGATCCAGAGGTTGCCCTTGTGATCGACCGTGATGCCGTGGTTGGACTCCGGCCAGTCGTAACCCTGAGCCTTCCCGCCCCACGACCCGACCAGGTTGCCGGCAGGGTCGAAGTGCAGGACAGGCGGTGCCGGCCGGCAGCAGAACTCGGCCGTCGGCGGATTGGTCGCGAGCCCGATTTCGGTGCGCTCGGTGAACCCCCTGTCGTTGCGGTGGACGATCCAGACGTGATCGCGGGCGTCCACCCCGACTCCGATGCTCATCCCGAGCAGCCATCCGTTCGGCAGCGGTTTGGGCCAGAACGGATCGACCTCGAAACGAGGGGCCATGCGGCGCTTTCCGTCCTGCGCAGCCGCCGCCCGATCGAGCAGGGCCTGCCCGATGACGAGCGCGGCGAGGAGCACGAGGAAGGTCGTCCCGACGACGGAGTTGCGGCGCATGAGGCCTCCTTACGAACGCGGCGCGAATTATACTCTCTCTTCATGCGCGCGGCCCCCCTCGTCCTGGCGCTGCTGGTTCTCGCGCCGTCCCGCCCGGCGGCGCACGAGATACCCGCCGACGTAACCGTTCAGGTGTTCGTCAAACCCGACGGGGACCGCCTCCGTCTGCTCCTGCGCGCGCCGCTGGCCGCGATGCGCGACGTGAACTTCCCGACGCGCGGACCTGGCTATCTCGACCTGGCGCGCGCCGACGCCCAGCTTCGCACCGCCGCGATGCTCTGGCTCGCGGGGTCGATCCAGGTGCTCGAAGGGTCGGCGCGCCTCCCGGAGCCCGCGCTGGCCGCCGTGCGGATCTCGCTGCCGTCGGACCGATCCTTTGTCAGCTACGAGGACGCCCTGGCGCACGTCGGCGCCGCGCCGCTCGCGCCCGACACCGAGCTCGTCTGGAACCAGGCGCTGCTCGACGTTCTCTTCGAGTATCCGATCCGCTCGGATCGATCCCGCTTTTCGATCGAGCCCGCCTTCGCGCGACTGGGCCTTCGCGTCGCGACGGTCGTCCGGTATGTCCCTGCGGACGGCGAGGTCCGCCCGTTCGAGTTCAGCGGCGATCCGGGCCCGATCAGTCTCGACCCGCGCTGGCATCAGACGGCGCTGCGCTTCGTGAAGACCGGCTTCCTGCACATCCTGGACGGGATCGACCATCTGCTCTTCCTGCTGTGCCTCATCATCCCGCTCCGGCGCGTCCGGCCGCTCGTCCTCGTCGTCACGGCGTTCACGATCGCGCACTCGATCACGCTGGTCGGCTCGGCCTTCGGCCTCGCGCCGGACGCGCTGTGGTTCCCGCCGCTGGTGGAAATGCTGATCGCGATGTCGATCGTCTACATGGCGCTGGAGAACATTGTCCTGGGATCACGAGGAGCGCTCGGCGCCGTTCGGTCACAGCGCCGATGGGTTCTCGCGTTCGCCTTTGGGCTCGTTCACGGTTTCGGCTTCTCGTTTGCTCTGAAGGAGAC
>JBOGJB010000464.1:0-7711 GCA_050745085.1 Vicinamibacterales bacterium | reverse complement strand
AGAACAACGTCACCTGGCGGAACTTCAACGTCGTGGACGAGCTCCCGGATCCCAGCGGAGATCCGTCGGTCCTGCCGTTCCTGATCGCGGGAGCGCCGGACGAGGCGCGCGTGTTCGATCTGCAGATCCTCCGGGATCTCCCGCGCACGGCGCGCGTGAGGCTCCAGGTACCGTTCGGTCTCGCCGCGAAGCTGCGCCGGGGCCGCCTGTGGAAAATTGAGGTGGACCGGAAACAGCGGTTCGCCGTGTTCGATCTGCCGCCGCTACCCCGCATCGATCTCGGCGCGATCCGGCTCGGCGCCGGCGCGCGGTACCCCTCGCGCCTGATCGTGCACGGCGCGAAGGGGATGGAGCGCGGGGGACATGGGCTTGCTATTCGGCAGGTCTTCGAGAAAGCAGAAGTCGGGCGCGTGAGCTGGCAGTTCCACGTGCGCAAGGAGGAGGAACAGCGCCGGCGAAAGCGGCCGAGCGTGACGGCGTACAAGCCCGTCATGAAGGACCGCAAGGACCGCGTGTCAGCGCAGGCGATCTAAGTCTCGAGGTCAGACGCCGGGGCGCGTGCCCTGTCGATCCAGGGGCGTGCCTCGGCGGTCGAGATCGCGCGTGCTGACCGGTCCGCCGCGCCCTAACTCTGCCGACGGGACTCCGCTCAATTCTGCACTCCGGAAAGGTCGACGGCCGCCTGAGCGCCGGCGCTATACTCCGCGCATGCCGACGACCCTCCTTCGCTCCACTCCGTGCGCCACCACTCTCCTGGTTCTGACCCTGTCGGTCGGCTCCGGCGCGTCGCGCCCCGCCGCGCAGTCGGCCGAGCCCTTCACCGCCGAGGATATGCAGCGCGTCGCTACCGTGAACGTCCTCGATCTCTCAGACGACGGGCGGCTCGTCGCCGCCGCGATCCGGCGGCCGATCGACAATCCCGAAACCGATCACGGGCGGTTCGGCGATCCGACGTATCTCAACCCGTCTCGCGTGTCCGTCGTCATCGTCGACACGCGCACCGGACGCTCGTGGACGCCGTTCCGCGACCTCGTCGAGGCGCGCGCCGCCGCCTGGTCGCGCGACGGCCGCCGGCTGGCGATCCTGACGGCATCGTCCGCGCCGGCTGACGGGCCGAACGAGGGGCTGCCGACGACGGCGCTTCACATCTGGGACGCCGACACGTCCGCGCTGACCCAGGTGCCGTCCCGCGGCCCGGCGCACGTCGCCGCGAACTCCGGGCTCGACTGGACGCCGGACGGCCGACACCTGATCCTCACGCTGCGAGCGCCAGAGGACGAGCGCGCCGCTCGCGCGCGCTTCGAGGCCATCACCGACGCGCGCGTCATCGTGCAGCAGTCGAAGGAGCCGTTCCTCGAGTGGGACGATCTGCGCCGCTCCGATCGGCAGCGATCGCTCGCCGAACTGAATCCATCCACCGGCGAGACCCGCGCCCTCCTCGCGGCCCGCCGGTTGACCAGCTATCAGCCGTCGCGCGACGGGTCATTCGTCATCCTGATGGAGGACGTCACCGACAAGACCGACTACGACGTCATCGGCGGGACGACGAGCGCGGTCCGCGTGCTCGCGTCAGGGTCAGCCGATCCCCGGACCGTCAGCGACGGCAAGGACCTGAAGGGCACGCAGGTCCGCTGGTCCGACGACGGCCGGACGTTCGCGTACGCGAAAAAGGGCGAGGCGTTCGTCCAAGGGATTGGGGATGAGAAGCCGCGGAGCCTGACGCCCAAGCCTAAACCCGCGGAAAAAACAGAGGCTGAAAAGAGCGCGGACCCGAACGCGGAGAAGAAGGACGAGGAGGAGTCGTTTTCAGTCGGGCAGTTCAGCCGCGATGGTAAGCGCATCCTGCTGACCAGCAAGAAAGGCTGGTACGTCGCGTCGGTCGGCGACGGCACGCGAGAGCGCGTGCTGGAGTTGAATCCGGACGAGGACGCGAAGAACCCGCGCGTGAGCGCCATCGACTGGGCGCCGGACGGCTCGGCGATCTACCTGACCTGGTCGGCGCCGGACGAATGGAAGCGTGGGCTCATGCAGCTCGACGTCGCGTCGAAGACGCTCTCGCCGCTCGTGCAGGACACCCGGCTCTACGGCGGCGCGCGGATGTCGCGCGACGGGAGCACGTTCGTCTACACGATGTCGAACGGCGATCGGCCAGCCGAGCTGTACGCCGCCCCAGCATCGTTCACCTCCCCCCGCAAGCTGACCGATCTCAACCCGTGGATGGCGGGGAAGGCGCTGCCGCGCTCGGAGCTGGTCGCGTACCGCGACGTGGACGGCAAAGAGCTGCACGGGGTACTGCGCTATCCGATCGGGTACGTGAAGGGGCAGAAGTACCCGACGATCTTCGAGATCTACGAGACGTTCTTCGACAACGGCTTCAACGCCCGCGCGGCGTTCCTCGCCAACCACGGCTACGCAGTCTTCCACCCGTCGGTCAACCTCGTTGTTGGCCGTCCGGGCGAGGCGTGGGTGAAGGGTGTGACGTCGGCCGCCAACCGGCTGATCGACATGGGCGTCGCCGATCCCGATCGGCTCGGGGTGCACGGGACGAGCTACGGCGGCTACGCGACCTGCCTGCTTCTCACGCAGACCGATCGCTTCAAGGCGGCGATCAACATCTCGGGCAAGGTCAACATGGTGAGCTTCTACACCGACAGCCCGCGGCTCGGCGTGCGCAACACGCACGCGCCGGAGAAGAGCCAGGACCGGATCGGGGGAACGCTGTGGGAGTACCCCGAGCGGTACCTCGATCACTCGGCTGTGCTGCACGCCGATCGCATCAAGACGCCGCTCCTCAACATCACGGGCGATCTCGACCCGAACGTGCCGGCGAGCCAGTCGCGCGAGATGTACTACGCCTTGCGGCGTCTCGGCAAAGAGGTCGAGTGGGTTCGCTACACGCGCGGTGGCCATCGGCCGCCGAACAGCGTCGCGGAAAGCACGGATTTCGAACAGCGAATCCTCGCCTGGTACGACAAGTATCTGAAGAAGGACGGGAAGCGGACGATAACCGACAACCAGATATCCCGATGAATCTGGCGATGTCTGATCGACCGATCGGGACAGTATGAACTCGCAAGAGTTGCGTCGGATGTTCGTCCTCGCCAACGCGTTCAAGGAAGGCGACCTGTTGCTGGGCGGGACGCGCGACGACCGCGTCCGCGACGAGGCGCGACGCGCCCTTCTCGCCACACGACTCGGGGAGATCCGTCAAACGACGCTCGTGGAGGACGGCGTCAGCGAGCGGCTGGCGCGCTCGTTGAATCGGGACCGCCAGGCCGAGCTCGACGGGCTGACCGTCGAGCAGCTCCGGCAGCGGCTGCTGGGTGCGCCTGAACAGGTGCGGCACTATCGCGACGGGCTCGCCAGTGAAGCGATTGCTGCCGTCGTGAAGGTCATGACCGACGATGAGCTCTCGAGCGTCGCCCGTCAGCTGTTCAACTCCTTGCCAGGTGATGGGATCGCCATGGGCTCGCAGCTGCACTTGGGCTCGCGAATCCAGCCGAACAGTCCCGGAGACGACGAAGAGGAGATCCTGTTCTCGATTCTGGAGGGGCTCGCGTACGGATGTGGCGACGTGATCATCGGGCTGAACCCCGCCAGCGACGAACTGGAAACCATCATTCGCCTCGAAGGACTCCTGCACAGCGTCGTCGAGCGCCTGCAACTTCCCACGCGGTACTGCGTCCTCTCGGATCTCGTGAAGCAGCACCGCGCTCGCGAGCACGCGCCCGTCGACGTTGGCTTCCAGAGCCTGGCCGGCACGTCGAGCGCGCTCGCCGGCATGATTGGACTGGACGTTGACGGGGTGCTCGACCTCGCGCGGAGTTTCGACCGGCTGTACTTCGAGACGGGCCAGGGATCGGCGGTCACGAACGGGGCCGCCGAAGGCGTCGATATGGTGACGCTCGAGGGCCGGGCGTACGGCGTGGCGCGGTACATCCGCCAGCAGACAGGCCCCGCCTGGATGATCGTCAACGACGTCGCCGGTTTCATCGGCCCGGAAGTCTTCAGCACGGCCGCGCAGCTCGAGCGCGCGTGCCTGGAGGACACCGTGATGGCGAAGCTGCACGGCCTCACAATGGGGCTCGATATCTGCGCCACGTTCCACATGGGGATCGCCCCTGACGCGCTCCGACAGCTCACGGCACGGATCGCCGAGAGCGCCGCGCCGGCCTACCTGATGGCGGTCGCCGGAAACGCGGACCCGATGCTTGGATACCTGACCACGTCGTTTCGCGAGCATCCTCGTCTCCGCCGGCGGCTCGGCCGACAGGTCACGTCAGCGATGCACAGGCGACTGGTTGAGCTCGATGTGATGGACGCTCACGGTGACGTCGCTCCCGACATCAGGTCCGCCGCGTACCTTTACGCCGTGTACGCAAAGAGCGGCCGCGACAGGCGCACGTCGGCCTCCCTGCTGGACGAAGGGCGCCACAAAATGGAGGAGCTGCGACATCGAGGGTACGATCTCGCGCACGGCTGCACTCGCGACTACTCTGACCCGCCTGCGGTCGAAGCGCGTCTCGAGGCGATTTACACACATGCACGTCGCGCGCTCTACGCGACGCTGGACGAGGGAGTCATGAACAATGTCTCCCCGCGGCTCGTCCGAGTGCGCACGATGGCTGTCGATCGAAACGACTACCTGGCACACCCACCGCGCGGCGAGCAGCTCCGCGAGGAGGATGCACGGGTCGTGTCTCGCCTTTACCGATCGCGCCGACCCCAGGTCCAGTTCGTGATCTCCGACGGCCTCAACGCAAACGCGCTGAACGAGCAGCTGCGGGCTGTGCTGCCGCCGCTCCGATACGCGCTCGTGCAGGCCGGGCTGCAGGTCGGCGACACGGACGTGGTCGTTGAAAACGGGCGGGTGCGAGCCGGCTACCAGGTAGGCGACCTGGTCGATGCGACCGCCATCGTTCACTTCATCGGCGAGCGACCCGGCACGGGACTCAACACCCTCTCGGCGTATCTGACGTACGGCCGCGACGCGGCCGGTCGATCCCGCTGGGATCCCAACCTGGATCACTCATGGACGACAGCGGTCTGCGGCATTCATCCGCAGGGTAGACCACCCGCCGCAGCGGTTGATGGCATCGCCCGCTCGGTCTCGCGCATGCTCCAGGAGCGTTGCTCGGGCGTCGCATTGCATACACGCCCCAGAAGTTGATCGCGTCGCCCTTGAGGCGTCCGCGCCGTTTTGCCTTGACGCCGCTCCCAGCGCCGGAGTAGAACTCAAGGCCTCCAGGCCGTCCGGCAGCCAACATCCGCCGACGAGCCTTCCGCCACGCAGGCAGAAGACCCGCCGGCCCCTCGATGTTTGACGTGATGGGGCCCATGAAAGAACCAGACGTTATCGTCGGCATCGGTGGCGCGGCAGGCGACGGTGTCGCCTCCGCCGGAAACAGCCTCGCGCTGTCAGTGGCCCGGCAGGGCCAGGCGGTCTTCGCGTACAACAGCTACCAGTCGGTGATCCGCGGCGGTCACTCCTGGCTGCGCCTGCGCATCTCCGCCGAGAAGCCGCTCACCCAGGGCGATCAGGTCGACGCGCTGATCGCGCTGAACCAGGACACGCTCGATCGCCATCTGCAGGAGCTCGTTGCCGGCGGCGTCGCGCTCTACAACGGCGCGAAGCTTCGACCGGGCTACGAGCCGCCCGAGGGCGTTCAGCTCTGCCCGCTGCCGGTGCCGGAGCTGGCGCCCGCCTACAAAGAGCTGCCGGTGATGCAGAACACCGTGGCGGTCGGCGCCGTCATTCGTCTCATGGGCCTCGATTTCACCGGGCTCGAGTCGGTGCTCGAATCCACGTTCGCGAAGAAGCCGCAGGTCGTCAAAGTGAACATGGATGCGGCGCGGGCGGGCTATCAGTACGCGGCCGCACATTTCCGCCCGCTGGCTAGACAGCTCCGGCAGACCGATCAGAAGTGGGCGCTCGTCACTGGAAACGAGCTGATGGCGATGGGGGCGGCGTTCGCCGGGTGCAAGTTCTACTGCGCGTATCCGATGAGCCCCGCGACGCACATCCTCGAGTGGATGGCCGCGCACGGCAAGGAGCTGGGGATCTGCGTTCGGCAGGTCGAGGACGAGATCTCCGTTATCAACATGACGATCGGCGCCAGTCACATGGGCGCGCGGGGCATGTGCGCGACCTCGGGGGGCGGCTTCGCGCTGATGACCGAGGCCGTCGGCCTGGCGGGCATGATCGAAACGCCGGTCGTGGTCGTCAACGTGCAGCGCGCCGGCCCGTCGACCGGAGTGCCAACAAAGACCGAGCAAGGCGATCTCGCGCAGGCGCTCGGCGCCAGCCAGGGAGATTTCCCGCGCGTCATCCTCGCCCCCGTGAGCATCCCCGATTGCTTTACCACACCGGCCCTGGCCTTCAATGTTTCCGATCGCTACCAGTGCCCGGTGATTATCCTCTCCGATCTGCTGCTCGGCGAGAGCAACGAGACGGTTGATCCGGCGCTCCTCGATGTCGATTTCGAGATCGACCGCGGCGAGCTGATCACCACGGCGTCAGCGCCTGGGGCTCCGGACGTCGGAGCTGGGGCGCACGACGGCGAGCCGTATCTCCGCTACAAGGACACGCCGTCGGGCATCTCGCCGCGGGCCGCCCCGGGAGTGCCCGGTCATCTCTATGTCGCCGCCAGCGACGAGCACGACGAGGACGGCGTGCTGTTGAGCGATGTCTACACCGATACGGTACGGCGCAAGAAGATGGCCGACAAGCGGGCGCGCAAGATGGCCGCGGTGGCCGCCGGGCTGCCCGCGCCGGTGCTGAACGGGCCGGCCGACGCCGAGGTGACGCTCGTCGGCTGGGGCTCGACGTGGGGCGTCCTGACCGAGGCGGTCGAGCGCCTGAACCGCGAGGGTATCTCGACGAACCACCTGCACATCAAGTTCCTGGTGCCGCTCCACGCCGCTGAGATCAGCGCCATCGTGGAAAAGAGCAGGCGGATCGTCATCGTCGAGAACAACCAGAGCGGGCAGTTCGCCCGCCACCTGCGCGCCGAGACCGGGATCGCCGCCCACGGCCACATCCGCAAATATGACGGCGAGCCGTTCGAGCCCAAACACATCGTGGCCGGCGTCAGGGAGATCCTGAGGAAGATCTCGGACCAGGGCCGGGACACGCCGGTCGTCGACGTGTTGTCAACCGAGGCGGGCTGGCAGACCCTGCACCCGACCGGCACAAGTCGTGACTGGCCGGGACGCCGCGTCCATTCAACAACCGTAGGGGCGGCGCGTTAGCCCCGTCCGGGCAGGCCTCAAAGGCCCGCGCAAGAGTCGGAGCGAACATGGCCACCGCAACTGCTGTCCTCGACGTCAAGGCGTTCAAGACCGAGGTTCCACCGGACTGGTGTCCAGGCTGCGGCGACTTCGGCGTCTTGAACGGGCTGTTCCACGTCTGCGCCGAGCTCGGTCTTCAACCGCACGAGGTCCTCGTCGTCTCCGGCATCGGCTGCTCGTCGAACCTGCCCGGATTCTTCCGCTCGTACGGTGTGCACAGCCTGCATGGCCGCGGGCTGCCCTTCGCCACCGGTGCCAAGCTCGCCAATCACGCCATGACGGTCGTCGTCACCGGCGGCGACGGCGACGGTTACGGCATCGGCTTGAATCACTTCATCCAGGCGATGCGCCGCAACATCGACCTCACCTACATCGTCATGGACAACGAGACCTACGGTCTGACCACCGGGCAGGTCTCGCC
>JBOGJB010000463.1:0-2275 GCA_050745085.1 Vicinamibacterales bacterium | reverse complement strand
CGACGAGGGCCGCGACGTCGGACCAGCCGGCCAGCGCCCGCACGCGGTCAAAATCCTCATTCGACGCCGCATCGGTGGCCACGCCCATCTCGGCGAGGCGTCGGAGCATCACGAGCGCGTCGGCCGGGCGGCCGCTCTGCGACTGCGCCCGCGCGACGAGATACATCAGATCTGGATCGCGCGGCGGACCTTTCTGGACCGCGCGCCACGCGAGATCGTGGAACGCCTCGTAGTCGCCGCGCCCGGCGGCCTCGAGCGCCGCGGCACGGCACTCGCGCCACTCGGCACAGTCCGCCCCTTGAAGCACGATGAGCGCGAAGAGGAGGACCAACTATGGCAGAACCGCGATCGCTTCGATCTCGACCTTGAACGCCGGGTTCGCGAGCTGCGAGATCTGCACGAGCGTGCTCGCCGGATGGTGAGCGCCGAAGTGCTTCGCGCGCACCGCCGCCGCCTCGCGGAACTCCGCGATGCTCGTCGTGAAGATCGTGATCTTGGCGACGTGACTGAAGTCCGCCCCCTGCGACTTCAGCGCGAGGCCGAGATTCGTGAGCACGCGATCGAGCTGCTCCGCCATCCCCGGTCCCGCGAGCGCGCCGTCAGGACCGGCGCCGACCTGTCCCGCGATGTAGAGCGTTTTGCCGGCCTTGACGACGTGCGCGTAGGTCTGCGGCGATGAGAGGCCGGAAGGATTGATGCGCTCGAGCTGTTGCGCGGCGTACGCGCCGGCGGCGACGACGACGATCACGGCGGTGACGATCACCTCAGCGACGATCACAGAAAACGTGCGGCGAGTCATTAAGCCTCCCGAGGGTACCGACGGTACCATCAATTTTCGCGGAATGTAAAAACGGCGGAGCTGGACGTAATCTGCTGCGGCATCCGGCGGTCGTCTGTTTTCGACCGAGGCTGCAAACGGATTGCCTTCAGGGCGGTTGCCCAAAAGCGTAATTCCCCCCGGTTTGGCTCAGAATTGGCAGGTGTCGGGGCATGCCCAACCTCCGAGCCACGGCGACGTGTCTGGACGACTGCGACTTGTCCTGGACCACGGGCATGCCGGTACATCCCGAGCCAACGCCGGGCATGAACCCCAGCAGCCTGCCGCGGAAGGATCTGCGTGAGCTGGCCGTCCTCTCGGCAGTTTGCGTCATCTCCACGATTGTGTTTGTGCCGCCGCTCGCGGGCGTCACGCGTCCGGCGCCGCTCGCGCCCGCGGTGCGAGCACGCGCGCCGCTCCCGGCATCTACCGCGGCGGCAACAGCGATGCCCGTCACACGCGTCGCGACACGGAATCTCGCGGTCGCGTCACGCCTGCCGGTGGCGTCGCCGATCGCCGCGAACGGCCTGCTCTTCGTCGGCACCGGCTCACAGGGAGACGCGAACCGGCCGTTCCTTGCCGTCAGGCCAGGCGCGGCTGGCGACATCACGCTCGCCGCCGACGCGACGAGCAATGCATTCATCGCGTGGTCGCATCCGCGTGCGTCGGGGTACACACCGTCCGCGCTCGCGCACGATGGCCGCGTGTACCTCGTGCACGACACGGGTATCCTGCTGGTGCTCGACGCCCCGACGGGACGGGAGATCTACAAGGCGCGTGTCGGCGGCGCCGGCAACACCTTCTCCGCCTCCCCCACCGCCGCCGGCCGTCGAATCTACCTCCTCAACGAGGAAGGCGTGACGTTCGTCCTCGACGCCGCGGACAAATACACGGAACTGTCCCGCAACGATCTCGGCGAGATGTCACTCGCCTCTCCGGCGGTCGCGGGCGGGGCCATTTATATCCGCACGGAGAAAACGCTATACAAGATAGGTGGCGAGTAGCCGCTACCGGTTCGGCGAGTTCGTCGTGTCGCCCCGTCGCAGGCAGCTCCTTCGCGGCGGGCATCCCGTTCCCCTCATCCCCCGCTATCTCGATCTTCTCCTGCTGTTCCTCGAGCGGCGGGACGACGCGGTCGATCGCCGCGAGATCTTCGACCGCGTCTGGGCGGACGTCGTCGTCTCGGACGGCGCGCTGACGCAGGCGGTCCGCACGCTCCGGCGGGCGCTCGGAGACGACCCGCGTGAGCCGCGGTACATCCGGACAGTGTCCCGCCACGGCTATCGATTCGTCTTCGAAGAGGTCGTCGTCGAACCGGACGCGAATGGCGACGCACGCTCCCCGGTCACCAGTCGTCCAGCAGCGGGGCCTTCGGGGGCGGACGCCGAGCTCGACGTGCTGATCGCGCGGCTCGCCGGCGAGGGCCCGGACGAGGAACGACGCGACGCCGCCGAGCAG
>JBOGJB010000462.1:0-5644 GCA_050745085.1 Vicinamibacterales bacterium | reverse complement strand
GCTTCGGCTACGACCGCGACACCGCGGCGACCGTGCAATCGAACTACGCGTTCACGCTGTCGCGCTCGGCGGTCCACGTCGCCGCGTTCCCCGGCGAGGATCAACTCGAGCTCGGCGGGTTCGTCTGGCCCGAAGCGCGCAAGGCGCTCGCGAAGTCGCTCTTCGCCTGGGTCGAGCCGGCCGGCCGCGGTCAGGCGATCTTCTTCGCGGAGGATCCGAACTTCCGCGCGTCGCAGCTGTCCACGATGCGACTGTTTTTCAACGCCGTTGTGCTCGGACCGTCATTTGTCACGCGGACGGGTGGTTTCTGACCTTCGTCAATGCCGAATGCCGAAGGCCGAATGCCGAATGCCGAAAGAGACTGCACTCGTTACTCAGCGCGCAGCGCCGTGACAGGATCCACGCGCATCGCGCGGCGCGCCGGCACGTAGCAGGCGACCAGCGCGCTTGCGAGCAGGATGACCGCGACCCCGCCAAGCGTCAGCGGATCGGACGGGCTGACCTCGTAGAGCATCGTCCGGAACCCGCGCATCAGGACGACAGCGCCGGCCAGACCGATCGCCAGGCCGACGGCGGTCTGCACGAGCGCCTCGCGAAGAATCTGGCGCAGCACGTCGCGCGGGCGCGCGCCGAGCGTCATGCGGATCCCGATCTCGGAGGTCCGCAGGCTCACGAGGTGCGCCATCACGCCGTAGATGCCGGCCGCGGCCAGGAGCAGCGCGACCCCCGCGAACGCCGCCAGCAGCAACATCGTCACGCGCTGGCGCTCCACCGACGCCGCCTGCACCGCGTCCATCGTTCGCACACGCGACACGACGAGATCGAGATCGACCGACCGCGCAGCGACGCGGATCTCGGGCGCCAGCGATTGGGCCCGCTCAGGGCCGAGGAGCGTGAAGACGACGTTGCCCCGCGGAAACTGGTCGAAGGGTATGTAGAGCTCGGGGTTGATCGGGGCGCTGAGCCCCCAGTGCCGTACGTCCCGGACGACGCCGACGATCTCGCGCCACTCCTCAGTCCCGCCGAGCCGTACGCGCCCGCCGATCGGCGATGCGCCCGGCCGGTACCGGCGCACGAACGCCTCGTTGACCACGACGACGAGCGGCGCGCGGGCGTCGTCGCGCGGCGTGAAGCCGCGGCCGCGCAGGATCGTGATGCCCATCGTGTCGAAGTAGCCGGCTGTGACGCTGCGCCAGTGCGAGCGCGTCGGCGTGTCCGGCGTCGGCTCCCGTCCCTCGATCGCGATGCCGCTGCGCGAGTCCATGCCGCTCATCGGCAGGTGGGTCGTCGCGCCGACGCGTCGGACGCCCGGGATCGCCGCGAGCCGCTGTTCGATCGCCAGAACCGCCGAGATCTTGCGCTCCGGCTCGCGATAGCGCACGCCCGGCGCGTAACGAGCGCCGTGATGACGCCGGCGGGGCGGATGCCCGGGTCCGCGGCGAGGATCGTCCGGAAGCTGCGCAGCGCGAGGCCGGCGCCGACGAGCAGCAGGGACGCAAGGGCGACCTCCGCGACGACGAGGCCGATCCGCACCCGGCGACGGCCGCCGGCAATCGACCGCCCTCCGTCGCGGAGAGACTCGTTCACGTCCTGCCGCGCGAGCTGCCAGGCGGGCAGGAGGCCGAAGAGCGCGCCCGTCGCAAGCGAGAGCAGCAACGTGAAGCCCAGCACTCGCGCGTCGACCTTCACGCGGTCGAGGCCGACGACGGTCGCGGCATCCGGCGCCAGATGCGGCAGCGCCTCGACCGCCCAGTAGGCGACGAACAGGCCGGCGACCCCGCCCAGCAGCGCGAGGACGACGCTTTCGGTGAGTCCCTGCGACGCCAGCCGGAGGCGGCCGGCGCCGAGCGCGGCGCGCACGGCGATCTCTCGGCGACGCGCCACGGCGCGCGCAAGCAGCAGGTTCGCGACGTTGACGCACGCGATGAGCAGCACGAAGCCCACGGCGGCGAGGAGCAGGAGCAGCCCGGACTTCACGGGCTCCACGAGCTCGTCGCGCAGGGGGACGACGTGCGAGCCGTGGCGGCGGTTGGTGTCGGGATACTCCTTCGAGAGACGTTGGCCGATCGCGTCCATCTCCGCGCGCGCCTGTTCCAGCGTCACGCCCGGCTTGAAGCGCGCGTACACGGTCAGAAAGTGATTCGCCCGCGCAGGCGGCTCGGGGCCACCCTCGAGCGCGAGCGGCGCCCAGATGTCGATCTCTTTATCGATGAACTTGAACGGCTCGAGCACGCCGACCACCTCGTGGGGAACCGCGTTCAGCGTGATGGTCTGGCCCACGATGCCGTCGTTGGAGCCGAAGCGCTCGGTCCAGAGGGCGTGTCCAAGCACGACGAGGCGGTGGTTGCCGATCATCTCCTCATCGTTCCTGAAGAATCGCCCGCGTGCGATCGTCGCGCCGAACACTCCGTGCGATGTCGAAGGAGGAATGTGGAGTGCTGAATGAGGTGCTGGGTGCCTGGTGTAAACGTGCGGCCGTGCCGTGGACAAGCGAGTCCCGGACGACCGCGAGCCAGAGTCTGGTCAGGCCGAACAGCTGATGACGCGCCGCGCGGCGATGTTCGTGAAAGAGCGCGCGCATGTCGGCGCCGAACTCCCGGCGGACCCGCGTGGGAAACGCGAAGAGGAGCGCGCGATACGCGAGATCGGCGAGATCGCCGAGTCGCTGATCGGCGGCGATCCGAGGTGATCCGTGGCCGTGGCCGCGCATCGGGGTCAGCTCCGCGATCTCGAGGAGAGCAGCCGCTTCGCGCGCGACTCCGCAACGAGCGCTTCGAGCCGACGCGCCTCCGCGGCCGCCACCTGCTCGCCGAGCGCCGTGAGGCGGAAGTACCGGCGCCGCTCGTCGGCCTCGCGGGCGGAGCCGTTCGGTGGCCGCGCGTCTTCGATGAGCCGGTCATCGAGGGTTCGGGACAAGGTCCGGTAGAAGTGTCCCGGGAGGATCCGCGCGCCCGGCAGGCGCTCCTGGAGCGCGCGGACGATCGCCCAGCCGTGCCGCGGGCCGCCGGCTAAGGCGAGCAGGATCTCGAAGACGAGCGGCTTGAGCGGCAGGAGTCGCTGGAGGTCAGGGCGCAGGCGAGGCGCCATGGCGCGACACTACTCTCAAAATGAGAGTATGTCAATTCTTTAGCACCTGCCTACTTCGGCCGTCGTCGTTCGTCTTTCGTACTTGGGTGGATTTGGTCCACCGCCTCTTTCGTGCCTCGATACGTAGGATCGTGCTCGACGAGCTTCGCGACGACATCGCGCGCGAGGTCCCAGTCGTTGGCGTCGCGCGCGACCGTGAAGATCGACTCGAGGAAGAAGAGTCCCTCGATCCAGCCGTCAGGCGTGCGCTGGCGGCGCGCGCGGGCCATCGCGTCGCGCAGGAGCGCCTCTCCTTTCGCGCGCTCGCCGCTCCGCAGCAGCCACTCCCCTTTGGCGACGTCCACCTCGAGACGGGCGTAGGAGCCGTACATGAAGCCGTCCGCCTCGGCGTCCGCGGTCACGAGCGGCAGGAGGTGCGCCTTCGCCTCGTCCGCCCGCCCCGTAGCCATCAGCGCGCGGCCGGCCAGCGCGTGCCCCAGCGTCTTGACTATCGTCGTCGAGGAGCCGGTCATGCTGAGGGCCTCGCCAAGCGCCTCGTCGTGCCGCCCGCGCGCGATGAGGAGGCTCGCGAGCAGCCCGCGGTAGTAGCCGGCGCGGACCGGCGACGGCTGCTGGATGCTCGCGGCGTCGCGGAGCATGCGCTCGGTCGCGTCGAGCTGACCCGTGTGCCGGTACGAGAGCGCGAGCAGCGCCGTGTTGTGCGCGTGGTGCCAGTCGAAATCGCGCTGGATCTTCTCGCTCGCGTAGTAGTCGTGCTCGAGCGTGCGCGCGCGCAGGAAGATCTCGATCGCGTCGTTCATGCGTCCGACCTTCATGAGGTCATGGCCGTACATGTGCAGCGCGTGCGGCACTCGCGACGCGGCCGCGGCGTACACCTCACCGTGCTTCAGGGCTTCGTCGAAGCGGCCAACGTTCTCGTACGAGTGGATCAAGTAATGATGCGCAGGAAAGTGCCCCGGCACGCGCCGGATGGCCTCCTCGTAGAAGACGATCGAGGAGAACGTGCCGCGCTGGCCGCGCCCGGCCGCCCCGAGGTGGACCTCCTCGGCGTTGCCCCGCAACGTCCAGAGCTCGGCGTCACCGGCGTCGTACTCGAGCGCCGCGTCCAGCGCCGCGACGTATGCCAGCCGCTTCCCGGCGTCCTCCAGATCGGCCATCGCGTCGAGCTGCAGCGTGCGCGCCCGGATCCACCGGCGCTCGCGATCGGTGACCTTGTCCTCGAGCGCCTTCGCCCGGTCCTGCGCCTGCGCCGCGGCGTTCGTGTCGTCCAATCCCGAGTACGCGCGGCTCAGCCCGACCCACGCGAGCGCCAGCGAGGGATCGATCCGCAGCGCCTGGTTGAAGGAGCGCGCCGCCTCGAGCCAGACGTACGAGTGAAGGTAGGCGAGACCCTGCTCGTAGTACGCCTGCGCCTCGGCTGACTTCGTGCTCGTCGGGTGCACCACCTTGCCGATGCCGCTGCGCAGCGGCAGCGGCCGTTCGATAACCTCCTTCGGCACGAAATTGCCGACGAGATTCGATGGCGCGGTGTGGGATTCGTGCTGGGCAAAGGCGGGAACGGCGGCGACAAGGAGGATGAGGGCAAAGCTGCTACAGCGCATGTGGGTCTCCGGCTCGGCCTCTCAGGCCACGTGCAGTATACCCAGACAGTCTCAGCGCGCGAACGGCGGTGGCCGGACGGCCGCGACGCATGATGTCGTGTCGAGGCCCGCGATTGTTCCGCGCTCGACGAATTCGGACTGCACACGTCTGAGGCAGTCCTCCCCTTGCAACCCCCCGAAGCCATGTGCGCCGAACGGGACGACGACGTGGAGGCTGTTCTTGAGTCTGGCCGCGACCTCGGCGCCCGTGCTCGGCGGCGTGACGGGATCAAGTACGCCGGAGAGGAGCAGCACCGGCGCGTCCGAGACGACCGGCTCGTGGAAGCCGTCCGGCACCGCGCCGGCCACCCAGCGTCCGCACGCCGCGCGCTGCTCGCGGTAACGATAGTCGCCGAGAAAGGTCCCGGCGGCAACGCGCGCCGCCTCGCCGGGATCGATGCCGGGCAGATCCTCGGCGCAGGTGACGCTCAGGTAGAGGCCGATGCTCCCCGGCGACATGGTCTGGCGGCGCCGATCGATCGCCGCCTCGGCCAGCGGCCTCCAGTCGCCCGACGCGGCGCGATGGAACAGGTCCGGAATCCGCCGCGCCGCCACGGGCGAGTAGAGCAGCCAGCGCACCACGTCACCGACCATCTCGCCGGGCAGCGAGACGTTGACGGTGGTGCCTGACTCGCGATCCTGCACGGCGACGTCGATCGGCGCGCGCCTCGCCCGCTCGAACACCGCCGCCGCATCGGCGCGCGCCTTCGGAAACGCGCTGCGGCACTCCTCGGTCTGCTCGCACTCGGTCAGCAGTCCGTCGAGCGCCGCCTGCGCATCGCGCGGGAACGTTCGCGTGATGCGATCCGCGACCGGCGACACGCCATGAAGGATCACGATCCGTACGCGCCGCGGATGCCGGCGGAGGAACACCTGCGCGACGCGCGTCCCGTAGGACGCGCCGACCAGGTTGACGC
>JBOGJB010000461.1:0-4377 GCA_050745085.1 Vicinamibacterales bacterium | reverse complement strand
GCGCTGGATCTCGCGCCGCTTCAGCTTGCGCGTGCCCTCCGTGCGCGGGAGCGCCGGTCCCGGCCAGGCCGACACGCCGCGCACGCGCTGATAATCCTCGAGCCCGGCGTTCGCGGCGGCGACGATCGCTTCGGCGTTGGCGCCCGGCTCGACGACCAGCACCGCGTGCACGCGCTCCTCGACCGCGGCGCCGGTCGCGGAGGCGCCGACGACGGCTGCTTCCTTCACGCCGGGCTGCGCCTCAATCGCGCGCTCCACGTCTTCGGGGAAGACGTTCAGCCCTTCCGGCGTGACAATCATCTCCTTCTTGCGCCCGCGGATCGTCAGCCGTCCCTCGGCGTCAATCGTGCCGACGTCGCCGGTGTGCAGCCAGCCGTCCTCGAAGGCGCGCGCGGTCTCGTCCGGCGCGTTGTAGTAGCCGGTCGTCACGTTGTCACCGCGCACGAGGATCTCGCCGTCCGGCGCGATCCGGACTTCGACGCCGGCGATCGGCGCGCCGACCGTGCCGCGCGACGTCCGGAACGGATGGTTGAGCGTCACGATCGGCGCGGTCTCCGTCAGCCCGTAGCCCTGGACGACGACGTACCCGAGCCTGGACCAGAACGCTTCCAGATCCGGATCGAGCGGCGCCGCGCCGACGACGATGCTCCAGAACTTCCAGCCGAACAGCCGGTGCACGCGCCGGTACCGCCACCAGCGCTTCGTCCAGTGCTCTCCACTCCCATTTGTGGTACGACCCTTTAGGGTCGTCGTCTCCGCAACTTCGGGCACCAGTCTCAGCATGTGATCCCGCAAGACGTCGAGCACCTTCGGTACACAGACGAGTACCGATACGCGGCGCGTCTTGATCTGCCTGACGATCTCGTGAGGGTTGTAGCCGTGGATGAAGACGACCACCCCGGGCAGCATCGGCGGGACGAAGGTCGCCATCGCCTGCCCGAACATGTGGCTGAGCGGGAGCAGGTTGAGAAAGCGAATCGGAAAGAACGGACGGCCGAACTTCCGGTACTTCACGACCTCGCCCTCGATCGGGATGATGTTCGCGAGGATGTTGCGGTGGGTGATGACCACGCCCTTCGGATCGGCGGTCGCTCCGGACGTGAAGATGATCTCGGCCGTATCTGTCGGCGACGCCCTGGGCCCGGCTGTCACGCCGGGCGTGCCTGACGGTGTAGGCCCGACCTTCAGGTCGGGCGTGCTTAGCTCGGATATCGCCCAGACGCTGAAAGCGGCCGACGGAGCGACAGCAGGCACATCGTGCCCGGCGAGGACCACGCGTGCAGAGACCGTCTCCGCGATGCGCCGCAGGTACTCGGCCGACGCCCGGTAGTCGATCGGGACGAGCACGGCGCCTTCGAGGAGCGCGCCCCACAGCGCCACGATCCACTCGGCGCGGTTCTCGCTCCAGACGACGACGGCGTCACCCTTGCCGACGCCGTGCGCGCGGAGGCGCCCGCCGAACGCCCGCGCCAGCGCCGCGATCTCCGCGTATGAGTACGTCCGCACGCGATACCCGTCGTCGTGCACGACGAACGGCTTGTCGAGCCCGGCGAAGCTGTCGAAGAAGTCGACGAGCGTATCGCGGCGCATGCGAAGACATTATGATACGAACCTCATGGCGCTTCCGCCCGCCTTCGCCGCCGGCGCCCTGTACGACAACCTGCTGCAGGCCGCGCTGCGGCAGTTCTTCGCGCGCGCCGCGTTCGAGAGCGAACCCACGCCGTCGCTCTCCTCCGACGGCCGGCTCGCGATCGAGCCGACGGACGACCCGTCCGAGCTGACGATTCGCTGGTTCGGCACCCGTCACATCCTGCGCGTGCCTCCGTGGAGGCCGTTCACGGAGAACGAAGTACGCCTCGCGCGATCCATCGGCGCCGTCCTTGCCGCGCGGTATCGCGCGATCTTCGACGCGGACGTCATGGTCTCGCGCGGCGATCTGTTTCGCGGCGCGATCGAGGATCGGTACATCGGCGCGTTCCTCGATGGCGGCCAGTACGCGTTGCAGGGCGAAGAGGGACGCGCCGACCGGCTCGCGGACGCGATTGAAGTGCTCCGCGTGGCCGCCCTGTCGAGCTACGAGAATCGCTCGATCTCGTCCGGCGTCCTGCATCTCGAGGGGCAGCGAGATCCGGTCAACCCGGACCGCGACGCGCCGGCCGGCGCCTCCACGTACAACCAGGGGCTGACCGCGATCAAAAGCTTCTACCGGCTCTGCGACGGGCTCAACACGCTGTTCCTCGTGAACCGCGACGGCATCGTCCTCGATATCGTCGAGATCCAGCGATGGGCGAGCGAGCGCGGTCATCGCGCGCTCGAAGTCCCCTGCGCCGTGCCGTATCGCGCGCACGCCAGCGCCACGCTCGATGGGCGCGAGGCGTGCATCGTCCTGAGCCCGTCGCACGAGATCAAGGTCTTCGCGGAGGGGGCGCAGGTGTTCACCTTCCGCAACGCGCGCTGGCACCTGCTCGACCTCGAGGCGAAATACACGATGTGGAACGACGCGGTCGGGAAGCCGGCGCTCGCGAAGCGGCTGTTTCAGACCGCCCTCGATCTGTCGGACGCGCGCGAGGGGGCGCTCTTCGTCATCCTCCGCGACCCCGGGACGGCCGTGTCGCAGCTGATCGCGCCGTCGGATCGGCTCGACACGATGGCCGAGCCGGTAGACGCGCGCACGTCGCCGTCGCGGCGGGACCTGATGTACCTGCTGGCCGGCCGCACCGCGACCTCACTCGACCGCACGGTCCTGGAGGCGCTCGCGACGATGGACGGCGCGACCGTCATGGACCCGTCGGGTGCGCTGCTCGCGGTGGGCGCGATCCTGATGCATCCGACGGTTCCCGACGCCAGCCTCGTTATCGAAGGAGCGCGAACCACGGCGGCGATCGCGGCGGCTCGCTTCGGGCCGGTGCTGAAGGTGAGCGAAGACGGAATGATCACGTTCTACGACGGCGAGCGGGTGTGGGATATCTAGAAACGTGCCTCGGGCCTCGGGATTCGTGCCTCGGGCGGTGCCTCGGGCCTCGTTCGTCGGGCAGTGCCTCGGCGTTCGTGCCTCGGGCTACTCATAGCGGAGCGCGGTTATGGGATCGACGCGCGTGACGCGGCGCGCGGGTACGAACGTGGCGCCGAGCACGATGGCGAACAGCAGCGCCGCGCCCGCCACGATTGTCACCGGATCGGTCGGCGTCACACCGTAGAGCTGGGAGGCGGTGAGGCGCGTCAGCCAGAGCGCGAGGACGATCCCGACGGCGATGCCGGCCGCGGCGAGTCTGACGCCGGTCCCAAGCACCATCCGAAGCACTTCGCCCGGCTGCGCCCCGAGCGCCAGGCGCACGCCCACTTCGCGCGTGCGCTCAGCGACGTTGAACGACACGAGTCCGTAGATGCCCACCGCGGCGAGGGCGAGCGCCAGGCCCGCCAGGCTGGTGATCAGCCGCGCCCGCAGCCGATCGAGGTAGAGCGATCGATCCACGTGCTCGGCCAGCGTGCGGACATTGTAGAGCGGCATCGCCGGATCGAGCGCGCGCATCTCGCCTCGGATACGCTCGACGATCCCCTCGACCCGCAGCGTGGTGCTGACTGCCAGGTTGACCGCGTCCGCGTGCCATTGGGCGATGGGCCGGTAGAGCGTCATGCGCGGCGTCTCGCGTAAGCTCCTGTATTTCGTGTCCCGTGACACGCCGATCACTTCGTACGCCTCTTCGCCGACGGCAAACGTCTCGCCAATTGGGTTGGACGACGGCCAGAAGCGCCGGCGCATCGTCTCGTTGACAATCGCGACCGGCCTCGTCGACGCGCGATCGCCATGGCCGAAGTCGCGTCCCATGACGATCGGGACGCCAAACGTGTTGAAGTATCCCGGCGATGTCCTGACGACGTCGAATTCCACGGGCGTGTCGACGGCTGGACGGGTCTGCCGCGGTCCGACGTTCTGGCGCGTGCCTCCAGCGGTTACGGGCAACACAGAAGTAATCGCCGCGCCATCGATCCCTGGCTCGCGCCGCACGCGCTCGAGCAGGCTCTCGTAGAACTGCAGTCCCTGCTCCTCCGAGTACCCGCGCAGCGTGAGGTTGATGGTGGCCGCGACGATCCGATCGCTGGCGAGGGACGGATCGACCGCGCGGAGCTTCGCCAGACTGCGCAGAAAGAGGCCCGCGCCGATGATCAGCACGAGCGAGAGCGCGATCTGGACGACCGCCAGCGCGCCGCGGAGGCGGTGGCCCGCCGGCGCCGCGCCGACCGACGGGCCGGCGCGCCGCGTGACCGTCATCAACCCGGACCGATACTACACGAGCGCTGGAATCACCCCCGCGGCCGCCGCGGCGACGACCGAGAGCCCGGCCGCAAACAGGAGCACGACCGTGCGCGGCCCCAGGT
>JBOGJB010000460.1:0-4865 GCA_050745085.1 Vicinamibacterales bacterium | reverse complement strand
ATCCCGGACTTCATCGATCAGAACTTCCTCGGCCGGGCGCCGCGCAAAGACTCCGTGATCGGCTGCGCGCCGACGTCAAAGACGACGCTGCTGCAGCTGCGCGAGCCGCTGGGCGAGCACACGCACGCCGACGGCGACGAGGTCTTGTACGTCGTTGCGGGCGAAGCGACCCATAAGGTCGGCGGGCGCGAGACCCGGATCGAACCGGGCACCTACAGTCTCGTGCCCCGCGGCGTCCCGCACTCCATCACCAGGCGCGGGACGAACCCGATCGTGCTGCTCTTGGTCGAAACCGGACAGCCCTGCGCGAGCGGAGTGACCGCGCGCTGACATGCTTTCCCAGCACTTATCGGGCCAGCTCCGGCACAGGAAAGACGCCGTACCGTTCAGAGCGCGCTCCTGAATCATCTACCCATCCGGGTGATGTGCGGCCATTCTCGCGCTGCGAGAATGGGGACATGAGCACCTCGCCCCTTTCCGTCATTTCTGAGTCCATGGCCGACGCGGTCGCGTCGGCCGCACCTGCCGTCGTCCAAGTGCAGGGTCGCCGGCGTCCCGCGAGTGGCGTCGTTTATCAGACCGATGTCGTGTTGACGACCGCGCGGGCGCTCGGACGCGACGACGGCGTGCGAGTCCGCACGCATGACGGCCGTATGATCGACGCGGAGCTGGCCGGCTGGGATCCAGCGACCGGCCTGGTGGTGCTCCGCGCGTCTGGCCTGGGTCTTCCGCCGGCGGCGCGCGCCGACCTATCGCCGCGGGTCGGTCACCTGGCGCTTGCGATTGCGAGGTCGTGGAGCAACGCCGTGACGGCGAGCGCCGGGATCGTCGCCGTGATCGGCGGTCCGCTCCGCACCGGACGGGGCCGGGCGATCGACGAAGTGATCCGCACGACCGCCCCGATGCACGACGGATTCGCGGGAGGCGCGTTCGTGAACACGTCCGGCGCCGTCATCGGCGTCACGACCGCCGCGGCCATCCGCGGTTTGGCGGTCGTCATTCCCGCCGCGATCGCCTGGAAGACGGCGACCGACGTCCTGGAGCATGGCAGCCCCAAGCGCGGGTTCCTCGGGATCGCCGGCCAGCCCGTGCGCCTCGGGGCCCGACAGCGCGGGGACTCGCCACGGGAAGGGGCACTTCTCGTCACGAGCGTCACGCCGGGCAGCCCGGCCGACGAAGGGGGCGTACTCGTGGGCGACGTCATCCTCGAGTTCGATGGGCACGCCGTCGAATCGCCCGAGGAGCTCCTCGAGCTGCTGACCGGTGATCGCGTTGGCCGCGTCGCCCCGCTCCGGGTGCTCCGCGGCGGCCAGGCGCAGGATTTGCGCGTGACCGTCGGCACCCGCGAGGCGTCCTAAGCTTCAGCAGCCATGCGCGTCGTCCTCGTCGGCCCGGCGGCCGGCCGTCTCCATTTGCGCGCCCTTCTTTCAGACGGTGTGGACGTCGTCGGCGAGGCGCCGACGCTCGCGGCAGCGCGGTCTGCGGCGTTCGATACGGATGCATGGTTGATTGCGCCTGACAATGGAGTCACGGAAGACGACGCGGACGCGGCACTCGCTGAATCCCTGACGCCCCGCGAAGTCGAGGTCCTGGACCTGCTCGCCCAGGGCCTTCCCAACAAGTCGATCGCCGCCAGGCTCGCCATCAGTGACCAGACGGTGAAGTTCCACGTCGCTTCGATTTGCGGGAAACTCGGCGCAGCCAACCGCACCGATGCCGTGCGGCGCGCGGTTCGCAGCGGATTGATTTCGCTCTGAGTGTTACAACACGCTTCGGATCAACCCACCATCAATCTGCAGCGTCGCCCCGGTAATGTAGGAGGCCGCGTCCGACAGCAGGAACGCCGCGGCCTTGCCGAACTCGTCCGGATGGCCGTAGCGTCCGGCCGGGATCGTCACGATCGAGCGTTTCCGCTGCTCGTCAGGCTCGATGCCAGCCTTCTTCGCGTTTCCCTCATCCAGTTGCCGGAGGCGATCGGTATCGAGCCGGCCGGGGATGATCTGGTTCACGCGAATCTTCTCTAGCGCGAGCTCGAGCGCGAGCGTCTTCGCGAGCGCGGAGACCGAGGCGCGCAGGACCGTGGACAGCCCCAGGTTGGGGATCGGCTCCTTCACCGATGAGGACGTAGACACCAGGATCGCGCCGCCGCCCCGCCGCTGCATCGAGGGCACCGCGGCGCGGACCAGGCGGAGCACGCTGAACAGCAGCAGGTCCGCCGCCTCCTGCCACGCCCGGTCGTCGAAGGCAATCGCTGCGCCGGCGGGCGGGCCGCCCGAGTTCGTGAACAGGAGATCGATGCCGCCGAAGCGTCGCCCGGTTGCGGCGGCCCAGCGCGCGATGTCCTCGGCGGTCCGCACGTCGGCCGCCATCGCGAAGACGTCGCCCGATGGCCCGGTGAGGCGCTTCGCCGCCTCGCAGATCGCCGCCTCGTCGCGCGACGCGATGGAGACCGACGCGCCTTCTGCCGCAAGCGCCTTCGCGACGGCGAACCCGAGGCCGCGGCTCGCGCCGGCGACCATCGCGACTTTTCCCTTCAAGCCGAGATCCATGCGCTCCCCTTGTCCGCCTTCACCCAGTCGAGCACGCGATCGAGCGCCTGACGCGTCGCCTCGTCCAGCCGCGCTGCGGGCGGCCGCGTCGCGGGGCTCGCGAGCGCCCCCCGCCGGTGCAGCACTTCCTTGCGGATCGCCATCCCAATCCCTTCCTGAAACTCGAACCGCATGAGCGGCACGGTCCGGTAGAACAGGTCCGCTGCCTCGTCGATCTTCCTCGCGTTGAAGAGCGACACGATGCGGACGAGGATCTCCGGAAACGCAAACCCGGTCATCGCGCCTGTCGCCCCCGCCAGCAGCTCCTCGAGCAGGAACACGCCGCCGAGGCCGCCGAAGATCCGGACCTTCACATCCCCTGTCTGATCGTTCTTCAGAGTCTCCAGGATGCGGGCTGTTTTGAACGGCGTCGGCGGGTCTTCGAGCTTGATCGTGCGCGCCTTCGGAATCTCGCGGGCGATCCGCGCGAGCAGCCACGGCTCCATCGCGTAGCCGCAGATCGGCGGATAGTCCTGCACGACGATCTCGACATCGACCGCCTCGGCCAGCGCCGCGTAGTGCCGGACCACCGCGTCCGAGTTCAGCTTCACCATGCGGGGCGGGCTGACCATCACCGCCGCGGCGCCCAGTGCGCGCGCGTGCCGGCTGTAGGTGATGCAGGTCCGCGTGCCCTCGGCGGTCGTACCGGCGACGACGGGGACACGTCCCCGGACTTCGTCCAGCACGATCTCGAGCACGCGCGTCCGTTCGCCGTCATCGAGCCGCGCGACCTCGCCGGTCACGCCGAGCGCGGTGAGGCCGTTGACGCCCGCGTCGAGAAACATGATGACGACGCGGCGCAGGCTGGCTTCGTCCAGCGCGCCGTCCGCACCAAACGGGGTGGGGAGCACCGAATAGACGCCTTCGAAGGCCATCAGCCCGCCATTCTAGGACAAATTCATTCGGAAATCTGATGAGGCGATACGCGGCGAGTCCTGATACGCTGTGACCCCAACATGAACCCCATCACCGGCCTTCTCGCAACGCTCGGCATGCTGACGACGGTCTACGTGGCCGCCTGGTCGCGCACAGTGGCTGCGATTAGGCGCAAGCCCGCGCTTGGATCGGTGACGCCAGCGACCGACGCGCGTTTTCCGACTCCGGCGCAGATCGGCGTCGGGGCAATCACGAATTTCTTCGATACGCTCGGCATCGGTTCGTTTGCGACCACCACGGCGCTCTTCCGCTCGCTGCGCATGGTGCCGGACCGGATCATTCCCGGGACGCTCAATGCCGGGCACACCCTGCCGACGGTCCTGCAGGCTTTCATTTATACGGCCGTGATCCCGGTTGACGTGCTGACGCTCTTCTCGATGATCGCGGCGGCGGTAGCCGGCGCGTGGCTCGGTGCCGGCGTCGTCGCGAAGTGGCCCAAACGCAAAGTCCAGATTGGGATGGGGTCGGCGCTGCTCGTGGCCGCCACGCTGATGCTGATGACACAGCTCGGCCTCTTTCCGGCCGGCAGCGATGCGCTCGGCGTCCGCGGCGTGAAATTTCTCGTTGCGATCGGCGGCAACTTCATGCTCGGCGCGCTGATGACGCTTGGAATCGGTCTCTACGCGCCGTGCATGATCCTCATCAGCTTGCTGGGCATGAATCCCCGCGCCGCGTTCCCGATCATGATGGGCTCGTGCGCTTTTCTAATGCCGGTCGGCAGCCTTCGCTTCATCCGTGAGCAGTGCTACAGCCTGCGCCCGGCGCTCGGCCTCGCCATCGGTGGAATTCCCGGGGTGCTGCTGGCCGCATACATCCTCTCAGAGCTGCCGATCTACTGGGTGCGCTGGCTCGTCATCGTCGTCGTCGTCTACACCGCGATCACGATGCTGATGTCGGCTTTCGCCGAGCAGCGCGCGGGGGCCGGAGCCGCTGCCGAAGCGTGACCACGGATTTCACGGATCACGACTAGCCACGGATTTCGCGGATTACGCGGGTTCGATCACGCTGTGATAGAAGCCGCAGATTAACGCAGATAAACGCAGATGGACGCCGATCGTATCTGCGAGACGCACGCTCGGTCGCGCCGCAGGCGCGAGGCTCGGGTCGACGGACCACAGGCGTGAGACCGAAGACCATGCGCCGGAGTCTCACGCCCGCAGTCTGTCGGCCCGAGCCCGGCGGCTGACTGCGCCCGCCGCCCCGAGCGTGCGTCCTTCGTTTATCTGCGGCTGCATTGATCCGCGAAATCCGTGAAGTCCGTGGTTGAAAGGGAGACAGGTCATGCGCACACGTGCGGTCGGCATCTGCGTCGCATCTGCGGCTCTGCTCGCGGCTGAACTG
>JBOGJB010000459.1:0-2964 GCA_050745085.1 Vicinamibacterales bacterium | reverse complement strand
CCACGATCGCGATCGCAAGAGCGGTCCGCATCACAGCCAGAACAGGAGCTGCCCCGAGACGAAGGACTTGTGGCGCACCCGCCCGCCGTCGCGCCAGTTGCGCTGCCAGGTCACGCGGCCCACGAGGTTGCGGCGGAAATACCAGCCGCCGCCCGCCTCGACCCGCTGGACCGGCGCGTCCCAGGGCACAGGCTGGCCGCCGAACGACGTGCCGCGGAGCTTCGAGAACTCGAGCCAGTCGGCTCGCGCCGCGAGGTACAGCCGCGGCAGCACGCGGTAGCGCCCTTCGACGAGGCCCGAGCTCGCGCGGAGCGGGCGATCGATCAGCGGCGGCGCCAGCGCGGGCACGTTCCACTCGGTCCAGACGAACTCGGCCCGCACGATGACGTAGCCACGCGAGTATTCGACGTCGGCGCCGAGCGCCCGCTGCGCGAACGATCCGTCGCCGTCCGCCCCCGCCGCCGCCACCGCGTCGTCACCCACGAACTCGCCGCGCGCCGCCGATCCTCCGAGGATCAGACCGACCAGCGGCTGCCAAGTCACGCGCCCCGCGATCTGCTTGCCGTCGTTGTCGTCGGCGACGCGCGGGTTGGAGAGCGTGCCGGCTGTGACGGCGCCGGCCACCTCGAAGCCGTGACCCGCGGCGCGCACCTGCACGCCCGTGTCCCACCGGAACGCGGTCACCAGCGGCACGCCGGGCGCGAACGTGGCGGCGCCGATCGGGTAGTTCGTCAGCCAGCCGCGCGAGCGCATGCGCAGCAGGTCATCCGCCGTGGCCGGCAGCGCGTCCGCGCGAAGCGCGGTCAGGTACTGATACGCCAGCGGGTAGCCGATGAGCGGGTTGTCGTTGGTGTACGCGCGGCGGCCGAACGCGCCGAACACCGGCGGGATCCGTCCGGCCTGGATGTCGATCGCGCGGTCGCGCCACGGGCGTACCCGCAGATAGAGCGCGTAGGGCTCGACGTGCTCCATGTTCTCCGTGCGCAGCTCGCCGACGAGCGCGAGCGGCGAGGCGATCCGCCATTCGCCCGAGAGGGCCAACCGGATCATGCGCAGGGCGTTGTACTCGTAGTCGGTGTAGTTGAACCACCCCAGCTCGTCCCGCTCGCCCACGGTGACCGCGACCTCCGTCCCGAAGACGACGCGGCCCCCGCCGAATGAGAGCGGGTCGGACGGCAGCTCCTGGGCCCCGGCCGGGGCGGCCACAAGCGCGACGAGCAGCGCAAGAGCGCGACGCATGGCTTGAGTGATTATAAAGTCCGACCGCTCAAAGCCTTGATAACTGGCAGCCGCAGGCGTATAAAAGACGTAGCAGAACTGGAAGGGTATTCCACATCGTGGAACGTAAGCGATCCGTCGATAAGGCGCTCGACGTCTGCGAAGCACTCAGTACCGCCCAGCGCGGTCTGAGCGTGAGCGACCTCGTTCGCGCGCTCCGCATGCCCGCTGCGACGGTGCATCGGCTGCTCGCCGCGCTCAAGCGCCGAGGCTACGTGCGGCAGGACGACGACACAGCGCGCTACAGCCTGACGTTGAAGATGCTCGACCTCAGCTTCAAGCTGCTCGGCCGCTCCGAGCTGCGGTTGCATGCGTATCCCGTGCTCCGCGAGTACGTCCTGCGCACCGGCACTCGCAGCTTCCTCGCCGTCCCGCACGTCGGCGAGGTCACCTATGTCTGGAGCGCCGGCCCCGACGAGGTCGCGATGTACACGGCCTACGGCAAAGAAATGCCGGGCCACTGCTCGGTGTACTTCGACCCGCAGGCAAAGCGTCGTCTGAGCTGCCTGCGGCTGGTGGAGCCAAAAGACGCGGCGTCCCCGGATCCGATCGCCCGGCGCCTCGGACCGCTGGGCGCGGCGCCCGGACTCCAGTGTACCTGCGCGCCGGTGCACGATTACACGGGACGCGAGGTGGCGCGCGCGGGGGTCTTCCTGCACGCCGCCGACGAGGCGGCGTTCGCGCGCGTGCATCCGCCGGCCGCGTGGGAGCTGGCGCGTCTGATTTCATTGCGACTGGGACATCTGCCCACCGCGACGATCGCGGTCGGGGCTTAGCGTTGGAGGGCGGACCGCTCGGGTCCGCGACGTGGAGTCAGCGATGGCGTACATCATCTGCGAGCCTTGCGTAGGAACGAAGGACACCGCCTGTGTGGACGTGTGCCCGGTGGACTGCATCCACCCCCGCAAGGACGAGCCCGAGTTCGCATCGGCCGAGATGCTCTACATCCATCCGGACGAGTGCATCGACTGCGGCGCCTGCGTGCCGGCCTGTCCTGTTGAGGCGATCTTCGCGCTCGACGAGACGCCGGAGAAGTGGAAGAGTTTTATTCCAATCAATGCGCAGTACTATCAGAAGTAATGCCGAATGCCGAATGCCGAATGCCGAAAGGGACCGTGCTCGCCACTGACAGGAGCCGCCCGTGGGATTGATTGACCACCGCTTCGAAGACAACTTCATCACGACGAACGTCGACAAATTGCTCAACTGGGCAAGGACATCGTCGCTCTGGCCGATGGGCTTCGGCCTCGCGTGTTGCGCGATCGAGATGATGGCCGCGTCGGCGTCGCGCTATGACATCGCGCGGTTCGGGGCGGAGGTGTTCCGAGCCTCGCCGCGCCAGGCGGACCTGCTCATCGTCGCGGGGACCGTGACCAAGAAGATGGCACCGGTGCTGCGCCGACTCTACGACCAGATGCCGGAGCCGAAGTGGGTCATCTCGATGGGGAGTTGCTCGAATGCCGGCGGCCCGTTCCCGACCTACTCGGTGCTGCAGGGCGTGGACAAAATCGTTCCCGTTGACGTCTACGTCTCGGGGTGCCCGCCGCGCCCCGAGGCGCTGCTGTACGGCCTGATGCGGCTGCAGGACAAGATCAGGCGCGAGGGGACGACGCTGCGCAAGGAGCGCGTCATCCGCGTTGGCGAGACCGAGCCGAGGCTCATTGAAGAAACTGCGTAGGCCAGGCG
>JBOGJB010000458.1:0-8292 GCA_050745085.1 Vicinamibacterales bacterium | reverse complement strand
TCGAGCACCCCCAGTACGGCGCCGCGGCCCGCGAGCTGTACGAGCACGCGCAGATACTGCTGAAGCACATCGCCATCGGCCGGCGGCTCGAGCCGCGCGGCGTCTACGGCTTCTGGCCCGCGGCGAGTGACGGCGACGACGTCATTCTTTACAAGGGCGACTCCCGCCCTAGCGATGCCGAGCTGATGCGGTTCCGCATGCTGCGGCAGCAGGAGGAGATCGCCGACGGCCGGCCCAACCGATCGCTCGCCGACTTCGTCGCCCCGCGCCGGAGCGGCGCGCCGGACTACGTCGGGGCGTTCGCCGTCAGTGTCCACGGCGCCGAGGAGCTGGCGACCGAGTATCAGCGCGAGCACGACGACTACCACGCGATTATAGTGAAGGCGCTGGCGGATCGACTTGCGGAAGCCTTCGCCGAGTACCTGCACGCGCAGGCGCGGAAGGACTGGGGCTACGGCGACAAGGAGAGCTTGACCAGCGATGATCTGATCGCGGAGCGCTACCGCGGCATCCGGCCGGCGTTCGGGTATCCCGCCTGTCCCGATCACAGCGAGAAGTTCGCGCTGTTCGACATCCTCGACGCGCCCGCGCTCGGGATGACGCTCACCGAGTCCGGCGCGATGCTGCCGGCGGCGAGCGTCAGCGGCCTCTATTTCAGTCACCCTGAAGCGAAGTACTTCAACGTCGGCCGCATCGGCCGCGATCAGGTCGAGTCCTACGCTCGCCGGAAGCGGGTCAGCGTGGAGGAAGCGGAACGCTGGCTGTCGCCGAATCTGGCGTATCAGCCGGAAGCGGCGCTGAAGGCCTGACCGAACCAACCAATCCGGTGTCTAAGCCGTCTGATAGACTGCCCGGACGGGCTGAGAGACAGGATGTACCGCCCCCTGCGTGACGCCACCGGCTGGGTCGTCTTCGGCGCGCTCGCGTTCTCGGGGCTCGCGGCACTCCTCGCTGCCACCAGGACGGCCCAATCGCAGCCTTCCGGCACCTCCAGCGAGGCCCCCGATAGCGCCACCGCCGTGGTCGCGCGGCGCGACTTCGTCCGCACGGTTCGAGTGACCGGTACCGTCGTCGCCGTACGCTCCACCCTCGTGTCCGCTCCGCGGCTCGCCGGCCCGACCGCCAGCTCGCTCGTCATCACCCGGCTCGTCCGTGGCGGCGCCTCCGTCGCGCGCGGATCGCTGCTCGTGGAGTTCGATCGCCAGCAGCAGCTCAGCAACGCGTTCGATCGACGCGCTGAGTATCTCGATCTCGAGGAACAGATCCGCCGCAAGCGGGCGGAGCAGGCGGCGGCGCGCGCGAAGGACGAGACCGAGCTGATGCAGTCGGAGAACGACGCCTCCCGCGCGCGCCTCGAGATGCTGAAGAACGAGATGCTGCCGGCGATCGAGGCGGAGAAGAACACCCAGCGGCTCGAAGAAGCCGAGGCGAAGCTGGCGCAGCTCCGCGACACGTTCCAGTTGAAGCGCCGCGCCGCCGAGGCGGACCTGCGCATTCTCGAGATCCGGCGCGATCGCGCGAAGAACGCGATGGAGCATGCCGAGCGCAACGCCGAGCGGATGGCGATTCCGTCGCCCCTCGAGGGCATGGCCGTGCTCAAGAGCATCTGGAAAGGGAACCAGATGGCGGAAGTGCAGGAGGGGGAGGAAGTGCGCGCCGGTGTGCCGATCGTCGAGGTCGTCGATCCCGCCGGCATGCAGGTGCGAGCGCAGGTCAACCAGGCGGACATCAGCCATCTGCGCGGAGGCCAGACCGCCAGCATCCGTCTCGACGCGTATCCCGACCTGGTCTTCAGCGGCCGGGTCGAGCAGGTCTCGCCGCTCGGCGTGGTCAGCACGCTCAACCCGAAAGTCCGGACCTTCGTTGCGCTCGTTTCGATCGCCGGCTCGCACGCGAAGCTGATGCCGGACCTCACCGCCGCCGTGGACGTCACGGTCGAACGCGTGCCGGGCGCGCTCGTCGTTCCACGTGACGCGATCGTCGTGGACGGAAAGTCGTCTTACGTGCAGGTCCGCCGTGGCGATAGCCCCGATAACTTTGACCGGCGCGACGTCAAGATCGTGGCGCAGTGCGATCACGAAGCGGCGATCGCGTCCGGGATTGAGGAGGGGGCCGTCGTGCGGCGTCACGCCGCAGTCCGGACGACGCCATGAGTGGTGGCACGAGGCTTCAGCCTCGTCTCGTGACGACCCTGAAGGGTCGTGCCACGCGATGGATTGCCGCCGCCATCGCGGTCGTCGTCCTCTTCGTTGGCGCCGGCGTCGGTCGCGGCTCGGCGCCCGACCTGCCGACCTCCGAGGTGACGAAGGGTGACTTCGTAGACGCCGTCGAGCTGCGTGGCGAGATCCGGCCGATCCGCTCGATCGTGATGGCGGCGCCGATGCAGGCGGGCGAGCTGCAGATCGTCAAGCTCGCGCGCAACGGATCCACGGTCAAGGCCGGGGACATCGTCGTGCAGTTCGACACCAGTACGGTCGATCGGACCATCCAGGAAAAGCGCACCGAGGTCAAGCAGGCGGAAGCCGAGATCGATCAGTCACGCGCCCAGATGAAGATCACCGAGGAGCAGACGGCGACCGCGCTCATGAAGGCGCGCTACGACGTCGATCGCGCGAAGATCGACCTGTCCGCCCAATCCGAGGAGCTGAACACGAAGATCGACCGCGAGAAAGCGAAGCTCGCGCTCGCGGACGCCGAGCAGCGGCTGAAAGAAGGGGCCGAGAAGGCCCGCTCCGACCGCGCGGCCGCGCAGGCGGATCTGAACGGGAAGCTGCGCAAGCGCGAGAAGGCGCTGGCCGATCTCCAGCGCGCCGAGCGATCGCGCCAGAATCTGGAGATGCGCGCGCCGGCCGACGGCATGGTGAGCATCATGCCGAACTTCCGCGCCGGCGGGATGTTTGGCAGCAACGCTCAGGAGTTCCGTGAGGGGGACCGCGCGTGGTCGGGCGCCCAGGTCGTGGAGCTGCCGGACCTGTCGGAGATCCGGTTCGAGGCGCGGCTCGACGAGACGGACCGCGGGCGCATCGCCGCCGGCCAGGCGGCGACGATCCGCGTGGACGCGGTGCCCGATCGGCAGTTCACCGCGAGCGTGTCGGACGTGTCGGTGCTCGCGCGCGTGGATTTCACCTCCGGCACCTGGCCGCCCGCGCGCAACTTCGACCTCAAGCTGAAACTGGGCGAGAAGGATCCGCGGCTCCGCCCCGGCATGAGCTCGACGGCGCGGATCGCCGTCGACCGCCTGCCTGGATCGGTGATCGTCCCCGCCCGTGCGGTCTTCCAGAAGGACGGCCGGCCCGTCGTCTATCTCCTCGACGGCCGCGCGTTCGAGGCGCGTCCGGTTGAGATCGCCCGGCGCGGCAAGGAGCAGATCGCGATCCGGTCCGGCGTGTCGCCGGGTGACCGCGTCGCGACGAAGATGCCCGAGCGCGACATGTTGAAGGACGTCCAATGAACCTGCGACGCCTCTTCTGGCCGGCGCTGACGGTCCTCGTCGTCCTCGGCGGGGCCGGTATCGTGTTCGCCGTCCAGAACTGGGAACCTGACCGGGACGACGGGGTGCCTACGACGCGGGTGACCCGGGGCGATTTGAAGCTGGATGTCTACGCGAACGGCGAGTTGCGCGCCGGGCGCTCGCTCTCGCTCATCGCGCCGCCGATCACCGGCGGCTCGCTCCGGATCGTGCAGGTCGCCTCCACGGGTACCGCCGTCAAAGCGGGGGAGGTCGTCATCGAGTTCGATCCCGCGGAGCAGCAGTATGCGCTCGAGCAGAGCCGCTCGGAGCTGAACGAAGCGGAGCAGGAGATCGTCAAGATGAAGGCCGACGCCGCGGTGCAGGCCGCGGTCGAGCAGGTGACGCTCCTGACCGCGCGGTTCGATGTCCGGCGGGCGGAGCTTGACGTGTCGGCCGGGGAGCTCATCAGCGCGGTCGAGGCGAAGAAGCGCGCGCTCAATCTCGAGGAGGCGAAGCGGCGGATCGCGCAGCTCGAGGAGGACGTCAAGTCGCGCACGGTCACCAGCGCGGCGGGGCTCGCGGCGCTCCAGGAGAAGCGGAACAAGGCGCAGATCGCCATGGACCGCGCGAAGGCCACGATCGACACGCTCGTGATGCGCTCGCCGATGGACGGCCTGGTGGCGTTGCGGACCAACCCCGACGCGAGCGGGGGCTTCGGGTTCCCCGGTATGGTGCTGCCCGAATACCGCGTCGGCGATACCATCGGACCGGGACGCGCGCTCGCCGACGTCCTCGAAGCCGGGCAGATGCAGATTCGCGCGCGCGTGAACGAGAACGACCGCGCGAACCTGGCGGTGGGCCAGAGCGCCGCCATCCGCGTCGAGGCGGCCCCCGGCCGTTTCTTCGCCGGCCGGATCGTGTCGCTCGGCGCCCTCGCGTCGCGGGGTAACTGGTGGGAGTCGAATCAGGCCGGGCGCCAGTTCGACGCGTTCTTCCAGATTACCGATCGCGACGTGCGGCTCCGCCCCGGCGGATCGGTCCGCATCGTGGTCGCGGGCCAGGCCGTCGAAAACACGCTGCAGATCCCGCGTCAGGCGGTGTTCGCCAGGGAAGGAAAGACGGTCGTCTACGTGCGTGACCGCGACCGCTTCGCGCCGCGCGAGGTCAAGGTCTCGCACCGCTCCGAGAACCGGGTCGCCGTCGAGGGCATCGACGAGGGGGTGGAAGTCGCGCTCGTCGATCCAGAAGCGGCGCCCGCTGCCGGCGGAGCCGCGCCGTGGCCCGCGCCGGCGGGCCCGGCCGGGCCTGCGCGATGAAGGAGGATCTGAAGTCCGATCGCGCGGGTGAAGCCGCGCGCCACACGGACCGCACCGACTTTCTGCCCGAGCTGCGCCACGGCATCGACAACCTCCGCGCGCACAAGCTGAGATCGCTCCTGACGATGCTCGGGATGATCTTCGGCGTCGCCGCGGTCGTGGCGATGCTGTCGATCGGCGCCGGCGCGCAGCAGGAGGTGATGGCGTTCATCGAGCAGCTCGGCGTGCGCAATCTGATCGTCGAGGCGCGCGAAGCGACCGACTGGCAGGTGATGCAGGCGACGCGGAAGGTGTCGCCGGGCCTGACGTTCGAGGACCTGCGCGTCGCGCAGGCGAACCTCGACGGGGTCGTCGCGGCCACCGCGCGCAAGCGTTTCAAGCCTGGCCGGATGCTGCCCCGGCCGACCGGCGACGTGCCCGTGGTCTACGGAGTCAGCCCCAGCTACGTCGCCATCAGCGGCCTGCACGTCGCGCGCGGCCGGTTCTTCACGGAGGAGGAAAGCGAGGCGTCGGCGCCCGTGGCGGTGCTCGGCCAGGCGGCGGCCGCGGCGATCTTCGGCGCCAGCGAGCCGCTCGGCCAGCACGTCAAAGTCAACGACGCGTGGTTCCGCGTCATTGGCGTCACCGGCCCGCAGCTCACCGTCCAGTCGGACGTCGCGGGCATGCCGTCGCAGGATCGCAACAACCTGATCTACGTGCCGCTCATGGCGGCGGTCCTCCGGCTCGAGGACAGCTACAGCAACATCAAGGACGAGATCGACGGGATCTATCTCCAGTTCGCACCGGAGGTCGACAGCCTGCGCTCGGCCGATCTGCTGACGGGGCTGCTCAATGCCTCGCACCGCAGCGCCGGCGACTTCAGCGTCATCGCGCCGGCGGAGCTCCTCGCCCAACAGCAGCGGACGCGGCGGATCTTCGAGATGGTCATGGTCGCGATCGCGTCGATCTCGCTGCTCGTCGGCGGGATCGGCATCATGAACATCATGCTGGCGAGCGTGCTCGAGCGGACGCGGGAGATCGGCGTCCGCCGCGCCGTCGGCGCGCGCCGCGCGGACGTCATCCGCCAGTTCCTCATCGAGACCACGCTGATCTCCGGGCTCGGGGGCGTCCTCGGCGTCATCGTCGGCGTTCTGCTGTCGGAGCTGGTGGCGTCGCTCGCCGGCTGGTCCACGATCGTGACCGGCATGTCGATCGCGCTCGCGTTCGTCGTGTCGGTTACCGTCGGAATCGTCTTCGGCCTCTACCCCGCCGTCCGCGCCGCGCGGCTCGATCCGGTCAAGGCGCTGCATTACGAATAACTCTGTTGCCGCCTTCAGACTTCGCACTTGAGTGAACTGCAGACTAAGCCGCTTGTCGGAGCGAAATGATGGCAAACGTTGCGCCCTGGGGATCGCTCACGACCGCGAAGCGGCCGACCCCCGGGATGTCCTTCGGCGGCACCGGCAGCGCTCCGCCCTGCTGTTTGACCCGCCCCGCGCTGGCGTCGCAATCCACCACGGCGAAGTACGGCAGCCAGTGCGGCGGCACGTCACCCCACTCCGGCTGGATGCGCATCATCCCGCCGATGGCGGTGCCGTGGTGGAAGAACTCGGTGTATTCGCCCGGCGGGGCCGTGCCCTTTTTCGCGGTCCAGCCGAAAAGCGACGTGTAGAACTTCTCCGCCGCGGCAGGGTCGGTCGTGGCCAGCTCGGTCCAGCAAAGCGCCCCCGGATCGTTGAAGCGTGTCGCGCCGATGTTGGCTTTGGCCTGCCACAGATTGATGAAGGCGCCCGCGGGATCGCGGAGGACGGCCATCCGTCCCGCGTCGAACACGTCGAATGGCTCCGCGACGACGGTCCCGCCGAGCTTCGCCACGCGCCCGGCAATCTCGTCCGCGCTCGACACCGCTACGTAGCTGTTCCAGTGCGGAGGTCCGTCTTCGGGATTCGCCTTGTAGCACGCGCCCACGTCGTCTTCATCCAACCGAAACCTGTAGTAGGGGCCGTAGTCGGTCGGCGATTCGGAGACGGTCCAGCCGAACAGCGCCGAGTAGAACTGCACGGCTCCCTTGGGATTGCTGGTCGCCAGCTCCGGCCAGCAGAAGGTGCCGGGGGGGTGGGACGTCAAGCTCTTCGTTGCCATGGGGGTCCCCAAGGTCCAGGGGCTGAAAGGGGTTCCAGGGTCCAGAGGTTCCCAGGGTTCCAAGGGTTCCAAGGACGGGGAATGATACACTGGACGTTTCAAGGAATGGCACACCTCACGTGAATGTAGAACCAAGGCTGAAAATCGCCGTTTTCATCGACTTCGACAACATCGAGATCGGCGTCAAGAATTCCCTCGGCGGGCAGTTCGATATTGGACCGGTCCTCGAAGCGCTCAAGGAGCGCGGAGAGGTGGTCGCCAAGACCGCCTACTCGGACTGGAAACGCGCCGGCGACCACTCGCGCATGCTGACCCAGCACGCGATCAAGATGGTCCAGCGCAACCTGACGCCGGGCGGCGACAAGAACGGCGCGGACATCAATCTCGCCCTCGACGCGCTCGAGATGGCGTTCACCCATCCGCACATCAACGCCTACGTCATCGTCGGCGGCGACAGCGACTTTATCAGCCTCGTCGAGAAGCTGAAGCAGTACGACAAGAAGGTCCTGGTGGTGGGCGGACGGTCGTTCACGAGCAACATCCTCCAGAAGAACTGCCACGAGTTCATCGCCTACGAGAACCTGACGGGCGTCAACGGGCGCCGGTCGCAGGACCGCGGCGGACGCGCGGCCGGACGCGAGGCCGGGCAGACCCCGCTCGAGCAGGTTTTCCCGCTCGTGCGGCGTGCGCTCAAGGTGCTGGCGGACCGCGAGGTGTCGCCGCAGCTCGGCCTGCTCAAGAGCACGCTGCTGCAGCTCGATTCCACCTTCTCGGAGCGCAGCTACGGCGCGGGAACGTTCCGCGACTTCGCCGAGCGGCTCGAGAAAGCGGGCCTCGTGACGCTGAAGGTCGCGGGGCGCAACATCCTCGTCGAGCTGAAAGACGACGAGCGTGCCGCGCCGATGCCGGCGGTCGAGGAGACGGACGCGGGATCGGAGGCGTCGAGCTTCTCGAACCCTGCGAACGCTCCGAACCTTGCGAACCCCGCGAACCCTGGTTTCGGCGATCCCGCGAAGCAGGCGGAGGGCGTGGAGGCCGTGCGACGGCTGCTCGCTGGTTCCGCGGGCCTGCGGTTCCCGATGTACGTCCGCAACGTGAAGCAGGTGCTGCGCCAGGCGAACGCGTCGTTCGACGAGCGTGCCTACGGGTTCGGCGGTTTGATGGATCTCCTCCGCGCGTGTCAGCGGGACGGCGTGCTCCGGCTCGAGCGCGACCGCCGCGGCGCGCTCCGCGTGTTCCCGGGCACGCAGGTCGCGACGACCGCGCGGAGCGACGGGTCGGCGCGCGAAGGTGTGTCGCCGCCGGAGCCGCGGCTAGATGCCGGGGACATGATTCGCGACGACGAACCTGCCGAGGCTGTCCAGGATTTCCAGCAGTTCCAAGGGTTCCAGGGGTTCTCTGCGG
>JBOGJB010000457.1:0-13980 GCA_050745085.1 Vicinamibacterales bacterium | reverse complement strand
CCTGATCCTGGCCGACACGCGCGCCGAGGCGGACACCGACGAGGGTCGCGCCGGCCGGAAGAAGATGATGGCGCTCGCCGATGCCGACGGGGCGGCCGGCGTCGCGCGCGAGATGCTGCCGAAGCTGGTGGGCGAGACGACCCGTCGCGAGCGACCGCACGTCGTCGCGGCGGTCGGTGCACTCATCGCGTCGAATTCGGCGGCCGCGATCAAGGCAGCGCTCGTGTCGATGATGGCGCGGCCCGACTCGACCTCGCTGCTCGCGTCGATCGAGGTTCCCACGCTCGTGGTCGTCGGCGAGGAGGACGTCCTGACGCCGCCGGCGAACGCCGAGACGCTCGCCCGTGGCATCCGTGGGTCGCGGCTCGCGCGCATCGCGAAGGCGGGTCACCTCTCGAGCCTCGAGCGCCCGGACGCGTTCACGGCAGAGCTTGAGCGGTTCCTGCGCGAGGTTTGAGGTACGATCGCCGCATGACACGCGTCGTCATGTGGTGTCTGATCGGTGCGTCGGTCCTTTCCGCGCAGCAGCCTCCCTCGACCGCGGAACCGCTGCATCGGCCGTTCGATCAGATTCTCGATCTGTACGTGCGCGACGGCTACGTGTACTACCGTGCGCTTCGCGCCGAGCGCGCGCGCCTCGATCACTACGTAGCCTCGCTGAACGTGACCGCGTCCACGTACGCAGGCTGGTCGCGCGAGCAGAGCATCGCGTACTGGCTGAACGCATACAACGCGTTCGTGCTGCAGACCGTCGCACAGCACTTTCCGATCCAGGGACGCGCCGCCTCGTACCCGGCGGCCAGCATCCGCCAAATCCCCGGCGCGTTCGAACAGAAGCGGCACCGTGCGGCGGGCAAGCTTATCTCGCTCGACGAGATCGAGAAGTCGCTCGCGGAGTTCCGCGATCCACGCCTGTACTTCGCGCTCGGACGCGGCGCCGCGGGGAGCGGCCGCCTCAGAAGCGAGGCGTACACCGCCGACCGGCTGGAGGAACAGGTCGCGGCGCAGACGGCCGACTTCCTGACCCGTCAGAATCACCTCAAGATCGATAGCGTCGCGAAACAGATCGAGGTGTCTCCCATCGTCGGATGGCACGAAACGGAGTTCGCCGCGGCGTATGGCGGGACCGAAAAGGTCCCGCAGTACGCGGCCTCGCGGAGCCCGATCGAGCGGGCCGTTCTCGCGCTCATCATCCCAGTGCTGCTTCCCTCCGAGCGTGAGTTCCTCGAGCAGAATCAGTTCACGCTGGCCTGGCAGGAGTTCGACTGGAAGCTGAACGACCTGGGGACGAGGTAGAATGCGCAATTCTGAGTGCTGAATTCTGATTGCTGAATGAGGTCAGCATTCAGCAGTCGGAATTCGGCAATGGACCTCGAACTCTCCAACAAAGTCGCCGTCGTGACAGGCTCGAGCCGCGGGCTCGGTCTGGCGAGCGCGCGGGCGCTCGTCGAGGAGGGCTGCCGCGTAACGATCTGCGCGCGCGGCGCAGATGCGCTCGACCGAGCGGCGCGCGAGCTGGGCGAGCGGGTGCTTCCCGTCCGCGCCGACGTCACGACGGTCGACGGGATCGACTCGGTGATCGCGAAGACCGTCGAGACGTTCGGCGGTCTGGACATTCTCGTGAACAATGTCGGGCGCGCCGGCGGCGGCGACATCGTCGACACCAGCGACGCGGACTGGCAGGCGGCGCTCGACGAGACGCTCGTCCCGTCGGTCCGCGCGTCGCGGCTGGCCGTGCCCCACATGCGGGCGCGGGGCGGCGGCGTGATTCTGATGATCGCGTCGATCTGGGGACGTGAGTCCGGCGGCCGCATGACGTACAACGCGGTCAAGGCGGCCGAGATCAGCCTCGGCAAGGCGATGGCGCAGCAGCTCGCCAAGGACAATATCCGCGTCAACAGCGTGTGCCCGGGATCGATCTCCTTCCCCGGCGGCTCCTGGTGGAAGCGCCAGCACGAGGATCCGGAAGGCATGGCGGAGTTCGTCCGCCGCGAGCTGCCGTTCGGCCGGTTCGGCCGCGCCGAGGAAGTCGGCACAGTGGTCGCGTTTCTCGCATCGCCGAGGGCGAGCTGGGTCAGCGGGGCGGCGGTCACGGTCGACGGCTGCCAGTCGCGGTCGCTGATCTAGACAGGGAGCAGCATGGCCGACCTTATTCAGTCGACCGCCGACTTTCTCTTCATTCCGATTCTTGTCATCGTCTTGTTCGGAGCCGGACTGTTCCTGACCCTCCGGCTCGGCGTCGTGCAGGTGCGCCGCTTCGGCGACGCCGTGCGGGCGTTCTTCACGCGGCCGGATCGCGGCGCGGCGGGGGCGCTCACGCCGTTTCAGGCGTTCATGACGGCGCTCGCGGCGACGATCGGAACCGGCAACATCGCGGGCGTGGCGGCGGGGGTCGTGTCCGGCGGACCGGGGGCGCTCTTCTGGATCTGGTGCTACGGGTTCTTCGCCACGTCGATCAAGTTCTCGGAGGCGGTGCTCGGCATCACGTTCCGCTCGACCCGCGACGGCGACCTCGGGTCCGGCCCGATGTACTACCTGCGTGACGGCCTCCGCTCGCCGGCGCTCGCGATGACCTACGCTGTCGTCGCCGGCATCGCGGCGCTGACGACGACGCCGTTCACGCAGACCAATTCGATTGCGCTCGTCTGGGACACGCAGCTCGGCGTGCCCAGACTGGCGAGCGGCCTGACGATCGCGGTGCTGACCTGGCTCGTGATCATCGGCGGCATCAAGTCGATTGGCCGCGCGGCGGAGAAGCTGACGCCGCTCAAGGTCGGCCTGTACCTGGCGAGCGGCCTCTTCGTCATGACGTGGTTCGCCTCCAACATCCCCGACGTGCTCGCGCTCGTCTTCCGCGAGGCGTTCTCGCTGCGCGCCGGCGCCGGCGGGACGCTCGGCATCCTGATCGCGATGCGCTACGGCCTCGCGCGCGGGCTCTACGCGAACGAGGCGGGCTACGGCACCGCGGCGGTCGCGTACGCGACGGCACAGAGCACGAAGCCGGTGCAGCAGGGGCTCAACGCGGTAATGGAGACGTTCATCGTCTCGTTCGTGACCTCGACGATCACGGCGATGACCGTGCTCCTGAGCGGCGCGTACCTGTCGGGCCAGACGAGCACCGCGGCCGTCGCGATCGCCTTCAACGCCGCGATCCCCGGCGGCGTGGGCGGGTTCATCGTCGCGTTCTGCGTGTTCCTCTTCGGCTACACGACGCTCATCGGATGGGCGTACTACGGCGAGGAGTTCCTCAAGTACTGGCTCGGCCGGCGGGTGGTGATGCCGTACCGATGGATCTACTGCCTGCTGATCCCGCTCGGCGCGCTGACGAGGGTCGACCTCGTCTGGGCGTGGGGGGATCTCATGAACGCGCTTCAGATCTTCCCGAACATCATCGGCGTCCTCGGCCTCAGCGGTCTGGTCGCGAAAGTCGCCAAGGAAAAATGAGGCGTTTCGCTTCTTGATCGCCTGAGGGCACCCTGTTACCATTTCTTCGCCTTGGCGCTCCCTGCCCGGATACCGGACAAAGACGGCGGTTTACAGGAGGTCCTCGCGCGCCTGGAGGCCTCCCGGGGCCCCGCGGCGGCGGGGGCGGACCCGATTGTCACCGCGGTCGAGCGGATGCCGGCCGTCGCGGCGCAGTACGCCCCGTTTCCAGACCGGATTGACCCGCGTCTCCGCGCCGCGCTGAGCGCACGCGGCATCGCGCAGCCCTACACCCACCAGGCGGACGCGATCGCATACACGCTCGCCGGCCGGAACGTCGTCGTCATCACACCGACGGCGTCGGGCAAGACGCTCTGCTACAACGCGCCGGTCCTCGACGCGGTCCTCCGCGATCCTTCGGCGCGCGCGCTCTATCTGTTCCCGACGAAAGCGCTCGCGCAGGATCAGCTCGCCGAGCTGCAGGGGTTGGCCGAACGTCTCGCGGAGCAGGAACAGGCCGAGATCGGCGTGTTCACGTATGACGGGGACACGCCGCAGGACGCGCGGCGCGCGATCCGCGGCCGCGCGCACGTCGTACTCACCAACCCCGACATGCTGCACTCGGGGATCCTGCCGCACCATCCGCGGTGGGCGAAGCTCTTCGAGAACCTGCGCTTCGTCGTCATCGACGAGCTGCACGCGTATCGCGGCGTGTTCGGCAGTCATCTCGGGAACATCATCCGGCGGCTGCACCGCATCTGCCGGCACTACGGATCGGACCCCGTGTTCATCTGCTCGTCGGCGACGATCGCGAACCCGCGCGACCTGGCCGAGCGGCTGACCGGCGAGCCGTTCGAGCTCGTCGATCGCAGCGGCGCGCCGCGCGGCGAGAAGTTCTTTCTCTTCGTCAACCCGCCCGTCGTCAACGCGCAGCTGGGCATCCGCCGTTCGTATTTGTCGCAGACCAGGCAGGTCGCGCTCGAGTTCCTGAAGCGCAACCTTCAGATCATCGTGTTCGCGCAGAGCCGCCTGTCGACCGAGATCCTGACGACGTATCTCAAGGATGCGTATGAGGGAGCGCCTGGGGCCTCGGACGTGATCCGCGGCTACCGCGGCGGATACCTCCCGCTGCGGCGCCGCGAGATCGAGAAGGGGCTTCGCGACGGCGAGGTCCGCGCGGTCGTCTCGACCAACGCGCTGGAGCTGGGGATCGACATCGGCGCGCTCGACGTCGCGGTCCTCGCGGGCTATCCCGGAACGATCGCGGCGACCTGGCAGCGCGCCGGGCGCGCGGGCCGGCGGTCGAGCCGCTCGGCTGCGGTGCTGATCGCCTCGAGCGCGCCGGTCGATCAGTTCATCATCCGAAACCCACAGTACTTCTTCGGCGCGAGCCCGGAACACGCGCTCGTCAATCCCGACAACCTGCACATCCTGCTCGACCACGTGAAGTGCGCGGCGTTCGAGCTGCCCTTCCACGAGGGCGAGACGTTCGGGATCCGGGGGATAGGGGCCCCCGGATCGAGCGACGAAGATCTGCAGGCGGTGCTGACCGTGCTCGGCGAGGAAGGCTTCGTCCACTTCGCCGACGGCCAGTGGAACTGGACGAGCGAGTCGTACCCAGCCGACGCCGTCAGCCTGCGGTCCATCTCCTCGGACAACTTCGTCGTCGTCGACAGGACCCCGGGCCAGGGCGAGCGCGTGATCGGGGAGACGAACTTCACGAGCGGGCCCGCGACGCTCCACGAGAAGGCCATCTACCTCGTCGAAGGGCAGCTCTTCCAGGTCGAGCGGCTCGACTTCGACGGCCGCAAGGCGTACGTCCGCGCCGTCGAGTGCGACTACTACACGGACGCGATCACCTACACGCGCGTCACGATCCTGGACGTTTTCGAAGGCACTAGGCACCAGGCACTAGGCACTCAGCCCGAGGCACCAGCCAGGCACGAGGAACCGACCAGGCACGAGGCACTTCCTGGGCACGAAGCACGAGGCCCGCACGAGGCACGAGGCACGAGGCACCAGGCACTCAGGTCCCATGGCGAGGTCCACGTCGTGTCCCGAGTCGTGGGCTTCAAGAAGATCAAGTTCTACACGAACGAGAACGTCGGCTCCGGCGAGCTGGATCTGCCCGAGCAGCAGATGCATACGACGGCGTACTGGCTGACGATCCCGCGCGAGGTGATGGCAGCGCTGCCGCATGCCTCCGACGATCGCCGCGACGGCGTCGTCGGGCTCGCGTGGGCGATGAAGAACGTCGCGCAGCTTCTGCTGATGTGCGACCGGCACGACATCGGCTTGTCAATAGACGGCGGGAGTAGCGCCCGCGGCCAGGATGATGTCCGCTCCGTCCGGACTGGCGGCGCGGCGGCGCCACCGTCTGAGATTGGCGCGCAGCCCAACGTCTTCATCTACGACAACTACCCGGGCGGCATCGGCTTCAGTCAGCCGCTGTTCGCCATGCACGAGACCGTCGTCGCGCGCACGCGGGATCTCCTCGCGGGGTGCCCGTGCGAGTCCGGGTGTCCGTCATGCGTGGGTCCGGAAGGGCATACCGGCCCGCTGGCGAAGACCGTGGCGTCGCGGATCCTGGACATGCTCGTAACGGGCGCGGCGTCATGACCGATCTCGCCTCGCGCCTCCGGACGATCCTTCGACCGGGCTCAGGGCAGGCCGCGCGCCGCGAGCTGACCTACGAGCCGGATAGCGGCGTGTACGAGCGCCACACCGACCTGGACCGGATGTGCGAGGCGCTGACCGCGGTGCCGGCCGACACGCCTGCCGGCCGCTGCCTGCAGGTCAATCGCCGCTACGAAGCGGATCGGTGGCATGGCGACGTTCGGATCGGCGACTGCGAGCTGACGGATCTCTCCGCCCTCGACGTCTTCTGCTTCCGGACCTCCGGAACCCCAGGAACCTTAGGAACCCCAGGAACCTTAGGAACCCCAGGAACCCCGATCTTCCTCGACATCGAGACGACGGGCCTGAGCGGCGGCGCGGGGACCGTGGCGTTTCTCGTGGGCTGCGGGTACTTCGACCTCGGGGCCTTCCAGATCCATCAATTCCTTCTGCCGTCGTACGCCGCCGAGCGGGCGCTGCTGGCGGCGGTGGCCGCCTCGGTCGCGCCGGCCGGCTGCATCGTCACCTACAACGGGAAAACGTTCGACCTGCCGGTGATGGAGACGCGCTGGCTCTTTCACCGGATGACGATGCCGCTCGCCGAGAAGCCGCACGTGGACATGCTGCACCCCGCGCGTCGGCTCTGGCGTCGGCGCGAAGCGGCGCCGGGGATCGACGCCGACCGCTGCAATCTCAGCGTCCTCGAGCGGGACCTGTTCGGCGTGCGGCGGATCGGCGATGTGCCGGGCTTCGAGATCCCGTCCCGGTACTTCCGCTTCCTGCGATCAGGCGATCCCGCGCCGCTCGAAGCGGTGCTCGAGCACAATCGTCTCGACCTGGTGTCGCTCGCGGTGGTCACGGCGCGAGCCGCCGCGATCGCACGCGGCGGCTCGCCCGCGTGCAGGGACGGACGCGAGCGGCTCGCGCTGGGCCGGCTGTTCGAACGTGCGGGGAAGGATGACGAGGCGGAGCGCTGCTACCGCGACGCGGCCGCAGATCATGAGGCCGGGGTGCGCGCGGATGCCTGGTGCCGGCTCGCGCTGCACCTGCGGCGCGCGCGGCGCTACTCCGAAGCAGCCAACGCCTGGCACGAGGTCTTGAGAACCCCAGGAATTCTTGGAACCCTCGCCCGAGAAGCACTCGCCGTGCATATGGAGCACCGCGCGGGGAATCTCGATGGCGCCCGCGCGCTCGCGGTCGAGGCGCTGCTCGATCTCGAGGAGGCGGGCGAGGCGCCGCGCCGGCGCGAAGCGCTGCGCCATCGCCTCGCGCGCCTCGACCGCAAGCTGGCCGGCGTACAGCAAAAAGGCGGCGCGAGCGCCGCCTTCCCGGAACTTCTGTGAGGCGCCAGGCACCAGGCACCCTTCGAACCTACTTCAGCCTTCGTCCTTCGAACTTCGGACTTGAGCAGGGCTACGCCCTTGCCCCGGCCTTCTTCGTCTTGCTGCCTTCTTTGGCCGCTTTCGCCGCCGTCTTTCGGCTCTCCGACGTCTGCGCGCCAAAGCGCTTCGTGAAGCGCTCAACGCGCCCTTCGGTGTCGATCAGCTTCTGCCGTCCCGTAAAGAACGGGTGGCAGGCCGAACAGATCTCCAGGTGCAGCTCCGGCTTGGTCGAACGGGTCTTGAAGGTGTTGCCGCACGCGCAGCGCACTTCGACCTCGTGGTACTTCGGATGAATCCCTTCCTTCACGGCGTGCTCCTTTTGGCCCTTGGGAAAACTCCATTATACCAGTGGGGACTAGGGACTAGGGACTCAACAGGGTGACGTTCGGGTATCAACGGGGGTCAACCTTCAGAGTCCCTAGTCCCCAGTCCCTAGTCCTCCCCACTGCTCTCTACGGGATCACCATCGTCCGGTCCCATCGGTGCCGCCTGAGGTCCGACAACATCTCCGAACTCAGCGGTTTACCGTCCGAGGAGCCGAGGTTCCGCTCGACGTGCCGCGTCGTCCGCATGCCCGGAATTGTCGTCGACACGGTCGGATGGTTCAGCACGAATCGCAGCGCCAGCTCGGGCAGATCCATGCCCGACGGGACGACGGCGCGAAGCGCATCGACGCGCGTGAGCGTGGCGGCGAGATTCTCCGGACTGAAGTAGATGTTGCGCCAGTCCCCCTCGGGCCACGAGGCGTCGGCGCGGAGGGCGCCCGTGAGGCTGCCTTCGTCGAACGGCACGCGCGCGATGAGGGCGACGCCGAGCCGCTCGCACGCGGGGAACAACGTGTCTTCTGGCGCCTGGTCGAAGATGTTGTAGACCACCTGTACGCTGTCCACGAGCCCGCTCTCGAGCGCCTCGAGGACGTTGGCCGGCTCCCACCGGTTGACGCTGATGCCGACGCCGCGGACCAGCCTCTGGTCTTTCAGATCGCGGACCGCGCGCTGCCAGCGCGCGTCGCGTGCCCACGCGTCTGACCAGACGTGGAACTGCTGCAGGTCGATCGCATCCACGCCCAGATTCTCGAGGCTCTTCTCCGTGTACTCGCGGATGTGGTCGGCGGGGAAGACTTCCTCGAGCGGGTAGGAGGCGAGCGCGGGCCATCTGAGGTTCTTCGGCGGGATCTTTGTCGCGACGTAGAGTTTAGGCCCGCGATGCCGACCGAGCGTCTCGCCGAGCAGCTTCTCACTGTGGCCGCCCCCATACGCCCACGCGGTGTCGAAGAAATTGCAGCCCAGATCGATCGCCCGCGCGAGCGACGCGAGCGACTGCTCGTCCTCCGACCCGCTCCACCCGCCTATGCCCCACATGCCGTACCCGACCTCGGAGACTTCCCAGCCGAGGCGGCCGAACCGCCGATATCGCATGCCGCCATCCTATTCGAGGTTGCGGACGGGGCGGGAGCGCCGGTGCACACGGAGGGAATCTCGTTGCCTCCGCATCATCCGTGAAGGCGCTGCCAGAGCCACAGCCGCCGACCCAGTGGCGCAGTCCTTTCAGGGCTGCCTCGGGCGCCCTGCCAGCAAGGCCTGACGATCAATAATGCGCCCCGCGAGGATCACGGTCCGGATCGTCTTCGCGTTCGCGATCCCCTTCGTGGGATCAGCGTCCAGGACGAGGAGGTCCGCGTAGGCGCCGGCCGCGATCCGTCCGACCTTCGGCCAGCCGAAGACTTCACCGACGTTCCAGGTGGCCGCCGCCAGCGCCTGTCGCGGCGTGAGCCCGATGCGGACCAGCAGCTCGAGCTCCGTGTGCAGCGAAATCCCCGGCATCGTGCCGAAGGCATCGGTTCCGCTTCCGGCCAGATACTTCGCGCCTGCCTTGCGGTACACCCCTTCGAACATCATCAGCTGTGGAGTCGTGTTCGGCGGCATGACGTCGCGCCGCAGCGTCGCGTCGGATGGACGACCTGTCGTGCGATCCGCGGGCAGGTGGATGTCGGCGGGATCGAGAAGCGCCGCCGCCGGCTCCTTCCACGGGTTCGAATGATCCGGCAGGTCGAGGTAGTTCAACGAGAGCGTGGGAATGAGCGCGGTCGATCCGGACGCGAGCATCCGCGCATGCTGAAGCAGCGCCGGTCCGTCGCGCGGCACTTTGAGGAGGAACTCGTAGAACTCAGTGCGAGGGGGTCCGAAGGGGGAGGCCGCGACCGCGGCGCGAACCTCCGACGGCGCGAGATCGAGCGAGTAGCGGCTCGTGTGCACGAACGCCATCACGCCGGCGTCGATCGCCTCCCGGTAGGTGGTGGATCCAAGCTCGCCGATCGTCGCCAGGCCGAGCTCGCGCGCGCGTCGGGCGACAATCTCCACCTGTTTCGGCGAGAGGGAGTAGTAGAGGAGCAGTACCTTCGCGCCCGATCCTTCGAGGCGTTCGATCTCCGCCAGCAGCTGGGCGTCCGACATGTTCTGCCCAACGACGCGCTCGAGGCGGTGCACCCGCGGCCCTGGATCGGCGGTCGTGAGGAGCGATCCGCGACGCCCGCCGGGATCGTGAATCCCGACGATCGACGTGACCCCCAGGTAGAGGTACGCGTTCGCTTGCGCTTGGTTGTTGACCGTCGCGAACGCGTCGAAGAAGCCGGGGACGACGTAGCCGCCCCTGACATCGACGATCCGGGCGTCCACAGGGATTACGACGCCGCTCGGAGACCCGGCGTAGAGGATGGTGTCGCCGCGGATGACGACGACGGCGTCGTGAACGTCCCGGCTCGAAGCGCCGAAGTTGGAAAGATCGAGGAGCGTGCCGCCGGACAGCACGATCGCCGGGGGTGTCTCCGCGGCCAGCACCCCGACGCAGGTCAGCACGAGCAGGAGCGCGGTCGACTTCGGCTTCATCTTAGCGGACCGACCAGCCACGAGGCACGAGGCACGGCGGACCGCAGGAAGGCTATTTCTGTCCGTTCATCGCCGCCAGAAAATCAGCGTTCGACTTCGTCTTGCCCATCTTGGAGAGGAGCAGCTCCATCGACTCGACGGGGGAGAGCGGGGTCAGCACCTTGCGGAGCACCCACACGCGGCTCAGTTCGTCCTTCTGGATGAGCAGCTCTTCTTTCCGCGTGCCGCTCTTCTGGATGTCGATCGCCGGGAAGACGCGCCGGTCGGCGAGCTTCCGATCGAGGTGAATCTCGAGGTTGCCGGTGCCCTTGAACTCCTCGAAGATGACTTCGTCCATGCGCGAGCCGGTGTCGATGAGCGCGGTGGCGACGATCGTCAGCGACCCGCCTTCCTCGATATTCCGGGCGGCGCCGAAGAACCGCTTCGGCCGTTGCAGGGCGTTGCTGTCCACGCCGCCCGACAGGACCTTGCCCGACGCCGGGACGATCGTGTTGTAGGCGCGCGCCAGGCGCGTGATCGAGTCGAGCAGGATCACGACGTCTTTCCGGTGCTCGACCAGCCGCTTCGCCTTCTCGATCACCATCTCGGCCACCTGCACGTGGCGCTGCGCCGGCTCGTCGAAAGTGGACGAGATGACCTCGCCCTTGACCGAGCGCTGCATGTCGGTGACCTCTTCCGGGCGCTCGTCGATGAGCAGGACGATGAGGTACACCTCGGGATGGTTCGTCGTGATGCTGTTCGCGATGTTCTGCAGCAGCATCGTCTTGCCGGTGCGCGGCGGCGCGACGATGAGGCCGCGCTGGCCCTTGCCGATCGGGACCATCAGGTCCATCACGCGCGACGACAGATTGTCACCGCCGTTTTCGAGGTTGATCTTGGCCTGCGGGTAGAGCGGGGTGAGGTTCTCGAAGAAGATCTTCTCGCGCGTCCGGTTCGGCGGCTCGAAGTTGACCGCCTCGACCTTGATCAGCGCGAAGTAGCGCTCGCCGTCCTTCGGCGGCCGGATCTGCCCGGCGACGGTGTCGCCGGTGTGCAGGTCGAACTTGCGGATCTGCGACGGGGAGACGTAGATGTCGTCCGGGCCGGGCAGGTAATTGTAGTCCGGGGCGCGCAGAAAGCCGAAGCCGTCCGGCAGCGTCTCGAGCACGCCCTGCGAGAACAGCGCGCCGCTCTTCTCGCTCCGCGCCTTCAGGATCTGGAAGATCAGCTCCTGCCGGCGCATGCCGGTCGCGCCGGCGACGTCGAGCTCCTTGGCGATGCGCGTCAGCTCCGCGACGCCCATATCCTTGAGCGTCGACATCTCGATGACGGCGCCCTCCGTCGTGTTTACTCCAGGCCCGGGCGCGGCGTTTGTGCCCGCGCCAGCTCCGCGATCATTCTCCACAGGTCGTCCCGTCCTTCGCCCGTCGCCGCCGAGAAGGCGAGCGCGGGGCTTTCGAGTGTTGCCGTGATGTCCCGCATCGCGCGCCCCCGTTCCGCGCGCGACAGTTTGTCCGCTTTGGTCGCTACGACTCCGAACTCGACGCCGCACGCCGCAAGCCAGTCACGCGCGTCGCGGTCGGCCTCGAGCCCCGGGTGCCGCGCATCGACGACGAGGAGCGCGGCGGGGACTCCTGTGCCACCCCCGAAAAACTCCCCGACCACCCGCGCGAAGGCGCGCCGCGCGTCGAGACCGCCCCGCGCATAGCCGTAGCCCGGCAGGTCGACCAGCCACACCGGCGGCATCGACGGCGGGGCGAGCGTCACGCGGTAGAAGTTCGCCAGGCGCGTGCGGCCCGGCGTCGCGCTGGTGCGGGCGATCTGCTGCCCCGCGAGCGCGTTGATCAGGCTCGATTTGCCCACGTTCGACCGGCCGACGAGAGCGATGCGCGGGCCTGGATCGGGCGGCGCCCCGGCGGCCGAGACGGCGCTCGTCACGAACGCTGCGGTTAAGACTTTCAATCTGTAGGCGCTAGGCACTGGGCACAAGGCACTCTGCAAGGCTGCCAGAGGCTGCGCTCTGCTCTCTGCTGAGCGCCATGCCCGTGCTCCGCCGATGGCTGTCTCGAGTGCTCTGTAGAGTGCCTAGTGCCTAGTGCCTAGTGAGTAATCCGGTCGTCGGTGATCGCCGGCGGGACGGCGGCCTCCGGCCCGGCGGCGAGGGCGGTGAGCGGCTCCGCCAGCGCGATCTTCAGCACCTCGTCCATCGTCTCGACCATGTAGATGTTGAGCGCGTCGAGGACGTTCTTCGGGATGTCCGCCAGGTCTTTCTCGTTGTCCTTCGGCAGGATCAGGTTGTTGACCCCCGCGCGGTGGGCCGCCAGCACCTTTTCCTTCACGCCGCCGATGGCCAGCACCTTCCCGCGCAGCGTGATCTCGCCGGTCATCGCGACGTCGCGCCGCGTCGGCACGCGCGCGAGCGCCGAGACGAGCTCGGTCGCCAGGGTGATGCCGGCCGACGGGCCGTCCTTCGGGATCGCGCCCTCGGGGATGTGCACGTGCACGTCGGTCCGCCGGTTGAAGTCCTTCGGGATGCCGTACTCCTCGGACTTCGTGCGGACGAAGCTCATCGCGGCCTGCGCCGACTCTTGCATGACGTCGCCGAGCTTGCCGGTCAGCATCAACCGTCCCTTGCCGGGCATCAGCGTCGCCTCGGTCACGAGAATCTCACCGCCGACTTCGGTCCAGGCCAGCCCGGTCGCGATGCCGATCTCGTTTTTCTCCTCGGCCAGCGTCGGGCGGAAGCGCGGCACGCCGAGGTACTCGGTGACCTTCGCCGCCGTGATCTCCTCGCGGAAGCCCTTCCCCTCGACGACGACCTTGCGGGCGATCTTGCGGCAGATCGAGTTGATCTCGCGCTCGAGGTTGCGGACTCCCGCTTCGCGCGTGTAGCGCTGGATGATCGTCTGAAACGCCTCGTCCAAGAAGGCGACGTTCTCCGGCGTCAAACCGGTCCCCTCGATCGCCTTGATCGCGAGGAAGCGCTTCGCGATCTCGACCTTCTCCTGCTCGGTGTAGCCCGCGAGCTGGAGCACCTCCATGCGGTCGCGCAGCGCCTGCGGGATCGTGTGGAGGACGTTCGCCGTGCAGATGAACATCACGTGCGAGAGGTCGAACTCGACGTCGAGGTAGTGATCGAGGAACGCGTGGTTCTGCTCGGGGTCGAGGACCTCGAGGAGCGCCGCGGACGGGTCGCCGCGGAAGTCCATCGACATCTTGTCGACCTCGTCGAGCAGGAACACCGGGTTCATCGTGCCGGCCTTCTTCATCATCTGGATGATCTGGCCGGGGAAGGCGCCGATGTAGGTCCGCCGGTGGCCGCGGATCTCCGCCTCGTCCCGCACGCCGCCGAGCGACAGCCGCACGAACTTGCGGTTCATCGCGCGCGCGATCGACTTGGCGAGCGAGGTCTTGCCGACCCCCGGAGGGCCGGCAAACGTCAGGATCGTCGCCTTGGGCTTCTTGACGAGGGCGCGGACGGCGAGGAACTCCAGTATCCGGTCCTTGATCTTTTCCAGGCCGTAGTGGTCCTCGTTCAGGATCTCTTCGGCGCGCCGCAGATCGCGGCTCTCCTTGGTCTTCTTGTGCCAGGGGACGGCGATCAGCCAGTCGAGATAGTTGCGCGAGACGGTGGCTTCGGCCGACATCGGCGGCATCGCCTCGAGCCGCTTCAGCTCCTGGACGGCCTTCTCTTC
>JBOGJB010000456.1:0-12307 GCA_050745085.1 Vicinamibacterales bacterium | reverse complement strand
GTCCGATGCAGGTTGTCTCTGGTCCGATCGGACGTGAGAACGTCCACTTCGAGGCCCCTGCAGCTGACAGGCTGGATGCGGAGATGAAGGCGTTTCTCGCCTGGTTCAATGAGGATGGCGACAGCGCGGGCATTGACGCAGTACTGAAGGCAGGACTTGCTCATCTCTGGTTCGTGACGATCCATCCATTTGACGATGGTAACGGCCGCATTGCCCGTGCGATTGCCGACCTCACCCTGGCGCGATCTGAACAAAGTCCTCAGCGTTTCTACAGCATGTCGGCGCAGATTCGCCAAGAGCGCGGAGCGTACTACGACATCCTGGAGCGAACTCAAAAGGGCACTTTGGACGTCACGTCATGGATGGAGTGGTTCCTGGCGTGCCTCGGACGCGCGATCGATGGCGCGCAGACAACCCTCTCGACCGTGCTTCAGAAAGCACGCGTCTGGGAGGCGCTCAGGGCCGTTCCACTCAATGAGCGCCAGCGTCTCATGCTCAATCGCCTTCTTGATGGCTTCGAGGGCAAACTCACAACGTCGAAGTGGGCGAAGATCGCCAAATGCTCTTCGGACACTGCCCTGCGAGACATCCTCGATCTCGTCGAACGTGGCATTCTCGTGCGCAACCCGGAAGGGGGCCGAAGCACCAGCTACGCTCTCGCCGAAGTTCCATAGCGGGCGGCATCTATCGTTCCCGGAACACCCGTCCAATTCTACCGAACAGCTCCTCGATTGCCCGTCGCGCGCGCTCATCCCACGAGATGTCGTGCACATCGCACGTCTCCTCGGGAATCTCGTCGCCCCTCTTGAAATACTCGACGTAGACCGGACAATCGTCGGTGGGTCGCCGGTACGACACGCGGCAGAGTACTTCGTCGTGCAGCGTGTCGGGCGGCTCGAAGTCGCGCGGCCGCTTGACGCGCGCGGCGCGCCGCATGAACTCGCTCCAGATCGGCAGCGCCAGCCGCGAGCCGTAGGCCCCTTCCGCGATGGTGGCCGGCTGATCGAAGCCGACCCACACCCCCGCGACAATCTCGGACGAGAAGCCGACGAACCACGCGTCGCGATATCCGTTCGTCGTCCCCGTCTTGCCCGCCGCGGGAAAGTACACCCCCAGGGCGCGCGCGCCCGCCCCGGTCCCGCGGTCGATGACGTCGCGGAGCATCGTCAGCATCTGGAACGCGGTCTCGCGCGCCAGCACGCGCTCGCGCGACGGCAGCGACTCGTGGACCGTCACGCCGTCGGCGTCCACGACACGAGTCAGACCTCGCGGCCGGACCGCTTCTCCGCCGTTCGCGAACGCGGCGAAGGCGGTGGTCAGCTCGAGCGGCGTGACCTCTCCCGAGCCGAGCGACAGCGACGGGACGTCGGGCAGGTCCTTCAACCCGACGCTCGTGGCGAGCAGCAGCACAGGCCGCGACCCGAGCCGCTGCTGGAGCGCCGCGGCAGCCCGGTTGTTCGACTGGATGAGCGCCTCGCGCAGCGTCAGCTCGTCCGGAATGTCGCCGTTCGCGTTGCGGGGCCGCCACTCCTCGGGCCTGCCCTGCACGGAGTCGAAGCCAGGCTCGACGTCGGCCAGGCCGGTCACGACCGACACCGGTGAGTATCCGCGCTCGAGCGCGGCCGCATACAGAAACGGCTTGAACGCGGACCCCGGCTGCCGGCGGCTGCGCGTCGCGCGGTTGAACGTCGACGTCCGGTAGTCGCGCCCGCCGACCATCGCCACGATGTCGCCGGTCCTGGGATCCATGGCCACGAGCGCGGCCTGCAGCCGCCCTTCGACAGGCTCAGGGCGCCCCGAGCGCGTCGAGGGGCGGCCGCGTCCCACCCGCTTCACGCCATTCGACACCGCCCGCTCGGCCGCTTCCTGCAGCTCGGGCAGGAACGTCGTATGGACCTTCCACTCGGGCGGATGATCGCCGCCGAAGCGATTGCGGAACTGCTGCCGCAGGTAGTCCTTCGCGTAGCCGTGGCGTGATTCCTCGGCGAGCGGGAACGGTTTGATTCGGAACCGCGCCTGCCGCGCCCGCGACTCCTGCGCCGCCGTGATCGCGCCCAGCTCGCGCATGCGCGCGAGGACCACGTGGCTGCGGCGGACGGCGCCGTCGAGGTTCGACCAGGGAGAGAGCGCCGACGGCGCGCGGATCAAGCCCGCGATGAGCGCCGCCTCGGCCAGCGTGACGTCTCTGGCCGGCTTGCCGAACAGGATGCGCGACATGGGCTCGACGCCGTAGCGGCCGGCCGACAGGTACACGCGGTTGAGGTACAGCTCGAGGATCTGCGACTTGGAGAGCTGCAGCTCGAGCAGGAGGGCGATGCCGGCCTCCTGGATCTTTCGGCCGGCCGTGCGGCGGTTCGACAGGAACAGCGTGCGCGCGAGCTGCTGCGTGATCGTGCTGCCTCCCTCGTCCAGATCGACCTCCCGGAGGTTGTGCACGGTCGCGCGCGTCAGCGCGATCGGATCGACGCCGAGGTGGCGGTAGAACCGGTGATCCTCGATGGCGACCACCGCCGAGCGAAGCTGCGGCGAGATAGCCGAGAGCGGCACGTCCCGACGGTCCTCGTCCATCCTGAACCACGGTCGTCCGGCGCCGTCATAGAAGACCGTATCGCCGACGCCGCGGGTCAGCTTGTAGATGGCGTACGAGTAGCGCATCGTCCACACCACCGCGACGACGCTGAGGGCGACGAGGCCGAGGTAGGTGACGACACATGCGCGGCGGAGCCAGGCGTTCACCTTTGCTCCCGCTCCCGGCCCCCGGCCTCTGGCCTCCGGTCTCTCCGAGCTTGCAGATAGAACGACAAGGCGAAGTAGTACAGGGGAAAGAACAGCGAAACCAGCACGAGCGGCTTCGCAGGCGCCGGCAATTGCCAGGTAATGACGATGGTCATCAGGCCCCAGACCGCGCCGAGCGCGATGGTCAGGCCGCGCAGGACCGGCGTGCGTGAGGGATACACGTAGCCGGTTCGGACGAACACCAGCGCCGCGAACGCCAGGAGGATGAGAGCGTTAGCGGTCGGGCCGGTGCCGAGCGCCACGATGTAGAGCGCCACGATATTCCAATAAGACGGAAATCCCGTGAAAAAGTAGTCATCGGTCTTCGCGTCCTCGCTCGCGAAGCCGTACGCGCTCGCCAGCAGCACCGCCGCCGGCACCGGGACCTCCAGCGCTTCCGGCAACAGGTCCATCTCGACGACCAGCAGCACCGGCAGGAAGACAAACGTCAGGTAGTCGACGATGTCGTCGAGTCGGGCGCCGTCGAAGCGGGGTGTCCGCTCGCGGACGCGCGCGAGGCGGGCGAGCCAGCCGTCCGTCGAGTCGATGAACGTGGCGGCCATCATCCAGAGAAAGGCCTCGCGGACGTCGTGGTCGATGACCGCCCGGGCCCCGAGAAGGGCGGCGACCGCGCCGAGCGCCGTATAGATATGGACGAGCCACGCCGTCAGAGGGTCTGCCTGCCTTTCCTCGGATCCGTGTAATCCGCGAAATCCGTGGCCGAGTAATCCGCGAAATCCGTGGCCGAGTGATCCGCGCAATCCGTGGCCGAGCTCATCCGGTCAATTCTGCGTTTACACCTGCACGCCGGTCGAGTACAATTAGTGCCACACTCCATATCCCCAGCGGGGTGGTTTCAGTCAATCCCGAAGGATTGCCGGGCCGCCGCTCGTTCGCTGGCAGCCCCGCACTACGTATGGTCCGATTACTGCCCCGCGTCGCCGTCGTTCTCGGCATCCTCGCGCTCCTCGGCGCCAGCGCGTTCTACTGGCGCGGGTCGCGCGCGTCGCTACCCACCGAGATTGCCTTCTCGGAATTTCTGCGCCACGTCGACGCCGGCCGCGCCGTCTCGGTGACGGTGACCGACGCGGCGATTGACGTCGCGCTCAAGGACCGGCGCGTGGTCCGGACGGTGCCGCCGCCCGGATTCTTCGGCACCAACGCCGCCTTCGTCACCGACCTCGCCCGCCGCGGCGTGCTGCTGCAGGTGAAACCGGCCGGCACGAGCGGCGCGCTTCAGTACGGGCCAATCGGCATCGCGATCTGCTTCATGGGGCTGCTCGGCTACGCGGTCTACAAGACGACGTCGGGGCGGCTGCCGTCGATGGAGAGCCGGGCGCGGACCGCGGACCCGAATGCGACGACGGTCCGGTTCACCGACGTCGCCGGGGTGGACGAGGCGAAGGACGAGGTCGCGGAGATCGTCGCGTTCCTGCGCGAGCCGCAGCGGTTCCAGGCGGTCGGCGGTCGCATCCCGCGCGGGGTGCTGCTGGTCGGCCCGCCGGGGACGGGCAAGACGCTCCTCGCGCGCGCGATCGCGGGCGAAGCGGGCGTGCCATTCCTCTTCGCGAGCGGGTCTGATTTCGTCGAGATGTACGCCGGCGTCGGCGCCGCGCGCGTGCGGCGCCTGTTCCGCGACGCCCGCAAGCATGGCTCGTGCATCATCTTCATCGACGAGCTCGACGCGGTGGGCCGCAACCGCGGCGGCAGCTCGCTCAGCCACGAGGAGCGCGAGCAGACGCTCAACCAGCTCCTCGTCGAGATGGACGGCTTCGACCAGACGCACGGCATCGTCGTGATCGCGGCGACCAACCGCGCCGACATCCTCGACCATGCGCTGCTCCGGCCGGGGCGGTTCGATCGCCAGGTGACCGTCGGCAACCCGGATCTGAAAGGACGCGACGAGATCCTGCGCGTGCACCTGCGCAAGGTGACGGTGGATCCCGAGGTCAACGTGCATGCGATCGCGCGCGGGACGCCCGGGTTCTCCGGCGCGGACCTCGCCAACGTCGTCAACGAGGCGGCGCTGCTCGCCGGCCGTCACGGGCGGTCGGCCGTGACCGCGGTGGATCTCGAGGCGGCGCGCGACAAGGTCATGATGGGGGCCGAGCGCCGTTCGATCGCGCTCACCGAAGCCGAGCGCGTCAACTGCGCCTGGCACGAGGCGGGGCACGCGGTCGTCGCGGCGGCGCTGCCGCAGGCGGACCCGCTGCACAAGGTGACGATCATCCCGCGTGGCCGCGCGATGGGCGTGACGATGCAGCTGCCGGAGACCGATCGCCACACCTACACGAAGGACTACCTCGACACGCAGGTGGCGATCCTGATGGGCGGACGCGCCGCCGAAGAGCTGTTCATGCAGCACATGACCAGCGGCGCCTCGAACGACATCGAGCGCGCGACGGACATCGCGGCCCACATGGTCTGCGAGTTCGGCATGTCGCCGCTCGGGCCGCTGGCGTTCAGCCGTCAGGGGCAGGAGGACGCCCGCACGCGTCAGCTCAGCGAGGAGACGTCGCGCCGGGTGGACGCGGAGATTCAGTCGATCGTGATGCGCGGCTACGATCGCGCGCGCGGCGTGCTCGAGACCAACCGCGGTGCGGTCAGCGCCCTGGCAACGTCGCTCCTCGACGTGGAGTCGCTCGACGCCGATGAGATCGCGTTGTTGCTGGAGCGCCACGGATTGCGGCGGCGCGCCCACTAGCAGCCACGGATTTCGCGATTACGATCGTGACGCCATGGCAGCCAGCTGCTCCGTTCCGAGCGTGACGAACAGCCCCTCCGACTCCGCGAACACGCGCTCGCCGTCGGTCAGCCACGCGCGGATCGTCACCTTGCGCCCCTCCGTCCCCTCGACGCGCGTCTCGATGACGGCCTCGAGTCCGAGCGGCACCATCTCGCGGAAGTCCACGATGATTCGCGCGGCGACGGCGGCGTAGCCCGCCAGCCAGACTCCGGCTCCCATCACATCGTCGAGCGCCGCCGCCACGGCTCCGCCGTGCGCGAAGCCGGGCGGCCCCTCGCTGCCCGGCCCGAACCCGACGCGCGCGACGAGCGCGCCGTCCCCCTCGCGGCGGAAGTACGACAGGCGCAGGCGGGTGTCGTCCGGATCGCCGCGCACGAAGCTCCGCCGCGTGCCCGCGCCGGGATAGGGAACCACCGGAGTCCAGTCAGTCTGATCTGCGTTCATCTGCGTTCATATGCGGCCGGGAATAGAATAATCCTCAATGGAGCCGGACGCTCCCGAACGCGTCTCGATCGCGCGGGTGCCGCGGACGGCCTGGGGCGTCGCGCTCGTCCTTGGCCTGAGCGTCATCTATCTCGTGCTGCAGGTCGCGTTCGTGCGGCCGTACCTCTGGCCGGCCGGCCACGGCGTGCGCCTCGCGGGAGATTCGCGCTTTGCCGGCGGATCCGACGAGCGCGCGCAGCTCCTCGCGCGGCCGCCTGCTCTCGACGATCACCCGATCGGCGCGACCGTCGTTCGCGACGTATATGCGGGCAGCCCCGCGGCTGTGACGGGTGTGAAGCAGGGAGACGACGTCGCCGCCGTGGCCAGCGTGCGCGCGGGTGCAAAAGTCGAACTCTCCGAACTGACGATGGCTGAGCCGCCCGCGCAGGTCGCCCTCTGGCGCGACGCGTATCGTCTCGGCCTGCTGGGAGATCTGCACGCCGTCATTACCCGCGGGAACACCGGTCGTGAGCTGACGCTGGCACGCCTGCCCGTCTGGCGAAGCGCCGCCGAGATCCGGCGGGAGTGGGCGCGGCGTCATCTTGGCACTACCGTGCTGATGCTCGTTTTCATCTGCGCGTCGCTCATCCTCTTCCTGCTCCGCACGACCGACATCACCGCCGCCTTCTGCGTGCTGGCGCTGACGCTCAGCGCGGTCGGCGGCGGCGGGCCGCTGATGGGGGTGGAGCGCGGGCTGCCGTCAGTCTTCGCCGGGCCGCTGACCGTCTTTGCCTGGGTCGCCGGCCCGCTGGCGTTCCCGTCGATCGCGCTCGCGATCCTCTACTTCCCGGCGAAATCGCCGCTCCTCGAGCGACATCGATGGCTGCACCTCGTCCCATTCGCCGCGGCCGCGCCGATGATCGGGCTGGGCCTGATGACGGCGCTTTACCTGGCTGGCGTGGACGCGGCGCTGCCGTGGGCGGTCCGCGACGCGGCACACCCGAACGTGTACTTCGCGTCGTTCGCCGTCGCGCTCGGGATCAACGTTCTCGCCGTCGGCGAAGGCGTGCTGCGGTACCGAACATTGAGCCACGCCGCCCAACGGCGCGTCAGGCTCGCTGTCTACGCCCTCGTCCCGGGCATCCTGGCATACGTCGTCAAGGCCGGCATTCCGATCGGGGCGCTGCTCACCGGCCGGCCCGCGCCCGAGCTGCGTTGGTGGCTCGTCGCGTGTCTCCAGGCGCTTATTCTGCTGCCGGCGTTCGGTGCCACGTACGCGGTGGCCGTCCACCGTGTGCTCGGCCCGCGCATCGTCCTGCGGCGCAGCCTGCAGTACGCGTTCGCGCGCCGAACGCTCGGGATCGCCGCGGCGATTCCATTCACCGCCCTCACCGTTTCACTCGTCCAGGCGCGCAACCGCACGCTTGCGGACATCATTCGCGGTGCGCCGCTCTTCTACCTGACGCTCATCGTCTTGTGTCTCGCGGCCCTGAAGTACCGCGACCGGGCTCGTGCCTGGCTCGACCAGCGCTTCTTCCGCGAAGAGTACGACGCGCGCAAGATCCTGCTCTCGCTCGCGAGCCGCGTGCGGTTCGAGACCGACCCAAGCGAGCTGTCGGCGCTCGTCGTGAACCAGATCGACGAGGCGCTGCACCCGCGGACGGTCGCGATCCTGGCGACCGGCATCGAAGACGGACGGCTGACGCCGATTGCCGTGCCGCGTGGCGGCACCATCGATCCCCTGCCGCTCGAGGGCGGCCTGGTCTCGATGCTGCGCTGGTCGGCCGAGCCGCTCGAGATCTTCTTCGACGATCCGCGCTCCGGCGTCCGGCGGCTGCCGCCCGAGGAGCAGGCGTGGCTGCGGAAAAACGGGATCGCGCTGCTCGTGCCGATCCTGGGCGAGGATCGCAGCCTGATCGCCGTGATCGCGCTCGGGGACCGGCGGTCCGAGGAACCGTACACGGCAGAAGATCGGGAGCTGATCGCGAGCATCGCCGCGCAGGTCGGGCTCGCGCTCGACGTCGCGCGACTGCGCCGCCGCATGCTCGAGTCGGGCGGCATCGCGTCGGGGGATCGGACGACGAAGGTCGTCGAGGCGCCGGCGCCGATGCGTGAGTGCCCGCAGTGCGGCCGGTGCGAGGAAGGGGACGCGGCGTTGTGCCCGTCGGACGGGACGCCGCTCGTGCGCACGCCGGGGATCCCGCGCGTGATCGACCGGAAGTTCCGCCTCGATCAGCGAATCGGCCGTGGCGGCATGGGCTCGGTGTACCGCGCGCGCGACGTGCGGCTGGATCGCGACGTCGCGATCAAGGTCGTGCGCGCCGAGCTGTTGAGCGATCCGGACGCGCGGCGCCGGTTCCGCCGCGAGGCGCAGCTCGTCGCGCGGCTGCAGCACCCCTCGATCGTGTCGATCTTCGACTACGGGACGTTCCCAGACGGCGGTGCGTACCTCGTGATGGAGCTCGTGCGCGGCGAGGACCTGCGCCGCGTGCTCACACGCGAAGGGCGCCTGCCGGCGCCCCGCGTCGCGCGTATTCTCTCGCAGATCTGCGCCGCGATCGACGCCGCGCACCGGGAGGGGATCCTGCACCGCGACCTGAAGCCTGAAAACGTGCTGATGGTGGGAGACGAGACCGACATCAAGGTGCTCGATTTCGGCGTCGCGAAGCTCGTGGCCGACGACCGGCGCCTCGAAGAGGGATCCCGGAGCGCGACGCTCACCGTGGACGGCACCGTGGTCGGCACGCCGGCCTACATGGCGCCCGAGCAGCTTCGGGGCGAGCCGCTCGACGCGCGGAGCGATGTCTTCAGCCTCGGGGTGATGGCGTTCGAGATGCTGAGCGGCGAGCTGCCCTTCGGCCGCGGCTCGCTCGCCGACATCGTCCTGCGCCAGGCGCGCGGCGTGCCGCCGCTCAGAGACGACGGCGCGCGCAGCACGGAGATCACCCCCGCGCTCGAGCAGGCGGTGCAGACCGCGCTCGGCATGGATGCGTCGACGCGGCCGCCTTCGCCGTCAGCCTTCGCGTCGCTCGTGCAGAGCGCCGTTGGCGTCAGCGCATAGCGGTCGCCCGATAAGGTGAACCCGAATGGAGCGTCACCAGCCCATGACGTAGGAATCGCGCGTCGGGCTGACGCCCCCCATCAGCACTCCGGTCTTCGGGTGGACGATGATCGCCTTCACGGATCCGACGCCGCGCGCGTTGCGGACGTCGACCGCGTGCCCGAGCGCCGCCAGCTCGTCGATCACGTGTTTGGGCAGGCTCGCCGGCACCTGCAGCTTGCCCTCCACGTTGTGCGGGTAGTAGGAGCTGCGGAAGCTGCTGCTGACGACCGCCGGCTGCTCCAGCGCCTGCTGGACGCTCATCCCGAACTCGACGACGTTGAGGAAGAACTGCAGCTGCGCCTGCGGCTGCGTGTCGGCGCCTGGCGTACCGAAAACGATGTAGGGCTTGCCGTCCTTCAGCGCGAGCGCCGGATTGATGGTGTGCCGCACCCGCTTGCCGGGCTTCAACACGTTGACGTCGTCCGCGTCGAGCGAGAAATACGCCATCCGATTGTTCAGCATGATGCCGGTGCCTTCAGCCACGTGCCCGCTGCCGAACGCGCTGAGCAGGCTCGACGTGATCGACACCATGTTGCGGTCGTTGTCGACGACCGCGAGATACGTGGTGTGGCCGTCGGGAATCGGCGGCGCGTTCGGATCGCGCGCCGGAGCGCGCTGCAGCATGCCATACCGCGCCGATGCGCTCGACGTCGGCTGCCGTGGATTCCCGGGAGGGGCCTCGCCGTCAATCGCGCGATCCGGATTGATCAGGGCGCGGCGCGCCGCCGCGTACTCCTTCGACAGCAGCTCGCGCATCGGGATGTCCGGCACGAAGCGCGGATCGGCGACGTAGCGGTTGCGGTCGGCGAATGCCAGCTTCAGCGATTCGGTGACCGCGTGCAGGTACGGCGCGCTGTTGTGCCGCAGGTAGCGGACGTTCAGACCTTCGAGAATGTTGAGCGCCTGAAGCATCACGAACCCCTGCGAGTTCGGCGGGCACTCGTACACCTCGATGCCCTTGTAGGTGACGTGAATCGGCGGATCTTCGTGCGCGCTGTAGCCGGCGAGATCGGACGCCTCGATGATGCCGCCCGCGCTCTTCTGGTAGCTGACGATCTTCGCGCCGGTGGCGCCGCGGTAGAAGTCGGCGCTCCCCTTCGTTCCTATTGCACGGAGCGTCGCGGCGAGATCCTTCTGGACCACGCGGTCCCCCATCTGCAGCGGCTGGTCCCCCTTGAACCAGATCTTCCTGGACGAGGCGACGTTCCCGAGTTTGTCCCTGCCGCCGCGAAGCGCGCCCGCGAGCGCCTCGGTGACGGGGAAGCCGTTGTCGGCAAGCTCCACCGCCGGCGCGAAGATCTCGGCGAGCGGCTTCGTTCCGTACTTCTGGACCGCGAGCTCCGCTCCGCCCACCGCCCCCGGCACGCTCACCGAGAGCGGACCGTCGGACGGAAGCCCTCCCTTCGATTTGTAGAAGTCGACCGTCGCGGCAGCCGCGGCGGGTCCCGTGCCGTTGATGAACTTCACCTCGCCCGTCTTCGCGAGGTAGATCAGCACGAACATGTCGCCGCCGAGGCCGGTCATCTCGGGCTCGGTGACTCCCTGGACGGCCCACGCGGCGATCGCCGCGTCGACGGCGTTTCCGCCGGACCTCAGAATCCGCAGGCCTGCCTCAGAGGCGAGCGGGTGTCCGGACGCGATCATCCCCCGATCGGCGAGCACCGCGGGCCGCCACGTGGAGGTCTGACCGGCCGGACGTGAAGTGAATGCTGGAAACGCGGTGGAGGCGACGAAAACCAGCGCGGCGAGCGGCCAGCGGCACCGAGTCATGGGTTCACCTCGTTGGTATAGATTTTCTCACTCGCAGAGCGCTCGAAAGTGATACCCCTTCGAGCGCAGCGCAGGCACGAGTTTCGCGGTCGCTTCGATCGCGTAGCGGCGATCGGCGCGGGGATCGACGTGATGCCCGTCGTGCATGACGACGATGTCGCCGGGCGAGACGCGGCGGACGAGCCGACCGGCGAGCGCGTCCGCGTCGCGCCCGCGATACCAGTGCCAGTCCCACAATCCCCAGCTCCAGCCCGTCAGCCGATATCCGGCGCGCTCGAGGCCGGAGTACATCTGACCGCTGCGCCACCCGGCGTGGGGGCGGAACAGGCGGCAGGGCTTCCCTCCACCCAGGCGCTCGATTCGTTCCGCGTTCTGCGCCAGCATCGACGCCAGGTCGGCCGGCGACTTCAGCATCAGCGCGCGTGTCTCGGCATGAAGCGCGACGGCGTGTCCTTCTGCGAACATGCGCCTGACGATGGGGGCGGTCTCGTCGGTCAGGTGCGCGTCGATCAGGAAGAACGTCGCCCGCGCCCCTTCGCGCGCGAGCACGTCGAGCAGCGCCGGCGTCGCCGCCGGGTTCGGCCCATCGTCATAGGTCAGGTAGACGGCCGGCGGCCCTCCGGTCGGCTTGACGCGCCACACCGACCGCGAGGGCTTGAAGGCTTCGAGCAGGAATGGAAATGGCGCCGTGTGGGCGAGAAAAACCGCGGAGAACCCGAGCGCCAGAAACCAGATGAGCATGCGTTTTGACCCGCGCACGTGCTAGAAGAATAGCAAGATAATGACACGTAGCCTGCTGGCTATGCTGGCGTTGCTGACGACGGGCCTCCAGACCGACCCTTGGCAGCCGGCGCGAAGACGCATGATCGACGACCAGATTCGCGCGCGCGGCATCACCAATCAGGCGGTGCTCGACGCGATGCGCAAGGTGCCGCGCCACCTGTTCGTCCCGCCCAGCCTGCGCGACGCGGCGTACGACGACGGCCCGCTGCCGATCGGACAGGGCCAGACGATCTCGCAGCCCTACATCGTGGCGTACATGACCGAGGCGCTCGGCATCCGTCCGGGCGAGCACGTCCTGGAGATCGGCACCGGATCGGGCTATCAGGCGGCGGTCCTCGCGGAAATCGCGCGCGAGGTCTACACGATCGAGATCGTGCCCGAGCTGGCGGAGCGCGCGAGACAGACGCTTGCCGGGCTTGGGTACAAGAACGTCTTCGTGCGGACGGGCAACGGCTACGCCGGCTGGCCGGAGAAAGCGCCGTTCCCGCGCATCATGGTCACCGCCGCGCCCGACGACATTCCACCGGCGCTCGTCGAGCAGCTCGCGCCCGGCGGCACGATGGTCCTGCCCGTCGGCACCGCGTTTCAGGAGATGACGATCGTCACGAAGACCGCGCAAGGGATCGCGCGCAAGACGACGATTCCGGTGCGGTTCGTTCCCATGATCGGGAAGCCGAAAAGGTAGCTGGCATCAGCGCGCCGAGCGT
>JBOGJB010000455.1:0-1535 GCA_050745085.1 Vicinamibacterales bacterium | reverse complement strand
AAAAAGTCCTTCCCGAGGCGGCGCGGCGCCGGCGCGTCGGCGGCGCGCCCGAGACGGGCAGCGGGCGCCAGGTGCCGGCGGGAGAAGTCGAGCGCGTCCTGCGCGAGACCTTCACGAGCCCCGCCCGGCTCGCGGCGACGCTGCGCGATCGGGTGATCGAGCCGACCTCCCTCTTCTATTGTCCCGGGTCGCTGCTCAACAACGAGTTCGACCCCACGCACCCGGTCGCGTTCGGCATGCCGGCCGCCTGGCCGGTCTTCTTCGAGTCGGACCAGGCCTACCGGCTGACGCCCGGCTTCGCGATCCGCGGCGAGGTTGTCGCACGGTACCCGAAGAGCGGGCCGGTCCTCGCGAGTGGATGGCTGCTCGGCGAGGAGCTCCTCCGCGACCAGGCGAACGTCGTCTCGTTCCGCGTGGGGAAGGGACAGGTCGTGACGCTCGCGAGCCAGGTGGACTTCCGCACGCAGCCGCGTGCGACGTTCAAACTGCTGTTCAACGCGATCTTCCACGGCCCCTCAGCGCCGGTGGACGCCTCGCAGCTCGCAAAACTGGCGGTCGGGACGACAAATGAGTGACGGAAACGGAGAGGGCGGAGGCAGCGGAGTTACAGCGGAGAAACGGAGCTAGCAGAGACGAAACGGAGCCGCTTTAGACGTTGGTTCTCCGCTCGTCCCCGTTGACCCCGTTTCTCCGTTGTATCTCCGCTACCTCCGCCCGCTCCGCTACCGATGAGAGACAGCTGTGCGCCACTTAAAAGAAATCTCCAGGCTCGAAGCGTTCAGCGACGCGGTCTTTGCCTTCGCGCTGACGCTGCTCGTCGTGTCGCTCGAGGTCCCGTCGAGTTACACCGAGCTGATGAACACCTTGCGCGGCTTCATCCCGTTCGCGTGCACGTTCGCCCTCGTCACGTGGATCTGGTACGAGCACAACAAGTTCTTCCGCCGGTACGGCATGGAGGATCCGTTCATCGTGTTTATCAACGGAATCCTGCTGTTTCTGGTGCTGATCTTCGTGTATCCGCTCAAGTTCATGGCCACGATGGTCTTCGCGCGATTCGGGATCGGGGCAGGGGTCGACATCGAGATCACCAACAGCCAGATTCCCACGCTGATGGCGGTCTACAGCCTCGGCTTCGTCGTGCTGTTCTCGGCCTTCGCCCTCTTGTACTGGCACGCCTGGAGGAAGCGCGACGCGCTCGGTCTCTCAGAAGAGGAGAAGATGATGCTGACGTCCGCGCTCGGCCACCACTTCATCAGCATGTCGGTCGGTCTGGCGTCGGTCGCGACCGCGCTGTCGCTGCCGGTGCGATGGTCGTGGCTCGCTGGACCGCTGTACGGCCTGATGGGTCCGCTCCACGGCTGGTGGGGACATCGATCGGGCGTCCGCGTCGAGCGGTACCGCGCGGCGCGTGCGAGCGGCGCGGGCGTGGTCGTCATGCTGCTCGCGCTCGCGACGCCGGCCCTCGCGCAACCGGCGCAGTCGCCGCCGACGCCGCGCCAGCGGCTCGACTCGGCGATCGAGCGGTTCATCCGCAG
>JBOGJB010000454.1:0-6237 GCA_050745085.1 Vicinamibacterales bacterium | reverse complement strand
AGGCTGCCGGCAGCCGAGCCGCGGCCGGGCCCGACCGGGATCCCGCGCTCGCGCGCGTACCGGATGAAGTCCCAGACGATCAGGAAGTAGCCCGGATACTTCATCCGTTTGATCATCTCGATCTCGTACTCGAGACGGGCGCCGTACTTCTCGATCGGGTGGCGCAGGACCCCGCGCACCGCCATCTCCTGCAGCCGCGGCAGCCGCGCCGCGAACCCTTCGCGCACCATGTGCTCGAAGTAGTCGTCCAGCGTGAACGGCGCCGGGACGTCGAAGTTGGGAAGATGCGTCTCGTTCGACGGCAGCAGGACGTTGCACCGCTGCGCGATGGCGACCGTGTTGCGGAGCGCCTCCGGATGGTCGCCGAACACCGCCGCCATCTCGGCCGGGGTCTTCAGGAAGAACTGATCGCCGTGATAGCGCAGGCGCTCGGCGTCGTGAACGACCTTGCCCGTGCCGATGCACAGCAGGATGTCGTGCGGGTGGTGATCCGCCTGCGTGAGGTAATGTACGTCGTTCGTGCAGACGAGCGGCAGCCGCAGCTCGCGAGCAAGCCCGGGCAGGCCGCCGTTCACCTTGCGCTGCTCGTCGAGCCCCTGATACTGCAGCTCGAGGAAGAAGTTGTTAGGGCCGAAGATGTCACCGTAGGTTGCCGCCGCCTTGCGCGCGCGCCCGATCTGCTCGGTCCTGATGCCGGTCGCGACTTCCCCTTTCAGGCAGCTCGAGAGGCCGATCAGGCCCTTCGCGTACTGCCCGAGCAGGTGCTTGTCGATCCGCGGCTTGTAGTAGAAGCCCTCCGTGTAGCCGGCCGAGACGAGCTTGATGAGGTTGTGGTACCCCTCGAGCGTCTCGGCGAGCAGCACGAGGTGGTTCGCGGTCTCGCCCGGCGTTCCGCTTTTCGTGAACCGGCTGTCGGGCGCGACATAGACCTCGCAGCCCAGAATCGGGTTGATCCCCCGCCGGCGCGCCTGGTCGTGAAAGATCACGGACGAGAACATGTTCCCATGCTCAGTGACCGCGAGCGCGGGCATCTTCAGCTCGACCGCGCGGTCGAGCAGCTCCTCGACGCGGCACGCGCCGTCGAGCAGCGAGAACTCCGTATGAAGATGAAGGTGGACGAATTCAGTCATGCCGTGTCGAGATGCGAGGAACGAGGCCCGTCGACATCATTCCCACTCGATGGTCGAAGGTGGCTTGCTGCTGATGTCGTAGACGACCCGGTTGATGCCCTTCACTTCGTTGACGATCCGCGAGGAGATGACCGCGAGCAGATCGTGCGGGAGGCGCGCCCAATCAGCCGTCATCCCGTCGCGGCTCTCCACCGCGCGGATCGCGATCGTGTGCTCGTAGGTACGCTCGTCTCCCATGACGCCGACGCTTTGCACCGGCAGCAGCACCGCGAACGACTGCCAGAGCCGCCGGTACCACCCGGCGCGCTTGACCTCTTCGGCGACGATCGCGTCGGCGCGGCGGACCAGGTCCAGCCGCGCGCGCGTGATCTCGCCGGGGATGCGCACCGCCAAGCCGGGTCCCGGGAACGGCTGGCGCCAGATGAACTCCTCGTCCAGGCCGAGCTGCAGGCCGACCTGTCGTACTTCGTCCTTGAACAGCTCGCGGAGCGGCTCGACGAGCGTGAATCGCATGCGCTCCGGGAGCCCGCCGACGTTGTGGTGACTCTTGATGGCCGCCGACGGGCCGACGATCGACACGCTCTCGATGACGTCCGGGTAGAGCGTTCCCTGGGCCAGGAAGTCGAACTGCCCCAGCTCCGCCGCCTTCGCCTCGAAGACGTCGATGAACGTCGCGCCGATGATCTTGCGCTTGCGCTCCGGATCCGTCACCCCGGCGAGTCGCTCGAGGAACTCGGCCGACGCGTCGGCGAAGACGACCGGCAGGCGGAGTTTCTCGAACCGCTTCAAGACCTGCTGAGCCTCGTCGAGCCGCAGCACGCCGTTGTCCACAAGGATACAGGTCAGGCGGTCGCCGATGGCGCGATGGATGAGCGTCGCCGCGACCGTCGAGTCAACGCCACCGCTCAGCGCGCACACGACCCGTTGGTCGCCAACCTGCAAACGGATGCGGCCGATCGTCTCGTCGATGAACGAGGTCATCGTCCAGTCGCCGGTGCAACCGCAGATCCCGTACGCAAAGTTGCGCAGGATCTCGAGCCCCTGGTCGGTGTGCGCGACCTCGGGGTGGAACAGGAGTGCGTACAATCCGCGCGAGCGGTCCTCCATCGCGGCAACCGGCGCGTTGGCGCTCGTCGCGAGAACCGAGAATCCGGTCGGAGGCTCCTGGACGAAGTCGCCGTGGCTCGCCCAGACGCGCAGCTCCCCCGCGACCGATGCGAAGAGGGGCGCTTCCCGCTCGACGCGAATCAGCGCGTGGCCGTACTCGCGCTGCGGCGCCGGGGCGACGCGCCCGCCGAGCGCGTCCGCCATCAGCTGCATGCCGTAACAGATGCCGAGCACCGGCACGCCAGCGTCGAATACCGCATCCTCGCACCGCGGGGCTCCCGGCTCCGATACGCTGCGCGGACCGCCCGACAGGATGATGCCGACGGGCTGCCTCGAGCGGATCGCCGCCGCCGGCGTCGTGCAGGGCAGAATCTCCGAGTAGACCGACAGCTCGCGCAGCCGCCGGGCGATGAGTTGGGTGTACTGCGACCCGAAGTCGAGAACGACGATGGTCTGATGAGTCACTACCGCAGGGGACGAGCCCGAAGGCTCGCTCCACATCTCAAGGTGCCTCGTGCCACATCGAAGGTGTGTCCGCTATTATAAGCGTGTGCGTGGAGCGCGCACCACAATATCTTGTAGGTCGATCCCCCTGATCATCGCGATCGCCCTTCTGGCTCGAGCGTCGGCGGCGACACCCTTCTTTCCCATCGCAACCGAGTGGCGCGCGCCGCTCGCGAGCGCGCCGTCCGCACCGCCGCTCGCGGACACCGAGCGCGTCTTCGTGTCGCTCCGCGGTGGCCGACTGGTCGCGCTCGCGCTTCCGTCGGGGCTCGAGCGTTGGTCGGTCGAGCTCGTGGCCGCGCACCGCCCCGCCCTCGGCGCGGGCATGCTGTTTGTCCCGACCGCGACGGAGATTCGCGCGCTCGATGCGGCGACCGGCGCGCTTCGATGGCAACTTCGCGCCGGGCCGCTCGCGGTCGCCGCGATCTGGCGTGACGGGTGGCTCATCGCCGGGACCGAGGCCGGCGAGCTGCTCGCGATCCGCGCGGCCGATGGGAGCCTCGTCTGGCGCCGCCAGGCGGGCCGCTTGGCGGCGGCTCCGTCGATCGACGGCGATCGCCTGCTACTGCCGCTCGCGGACGGCCGGGTCGCGCTGGCAGCTCTGACGACGGGCGAGGAACGGTGGTCGCGCGCGCTCGGTGGCGCCCCCGGTCCGGCGCTCGCAGACGACGACCGCGTGTTCGTCGGGGCGCGCGACAACCATTTCTATTGTCTCGACGCGCGCGACGGGAGCCTCCGTTGGCGCTGGCGCACCGCCGCGGACGTCGTCGGGCTCGCCGCGCTCGACGCAGAACGCGTCTACTTCGTCTCGCTCGACAACGTCTTGCGCGCGCTGGATCGGTGGAACGGTGCGCAGCGGTGGCGGCGGCCGTTGCCCATGCGTGCCTTCGACGGACCGCTGACAGCCGACGGACTGATCGTGGTCGCTGGCCTGGCGGCCGAGGTCCTCTTCTTCGACGCCCGCGACGGCGCGCCCGCCGGCCACTGGTCCGCCGGCGAGCAACTCGGCACGCCCCTCGCGCTCACGCCGGACGCGGGGCGCATCAGAATGGTCGCGATCGCCGGAGGGATTTCCAGCGAATGGATGGTGATCGGGGTCGGCGCTGCCGCGGAGAAGCCGCTCGAGCCCCTCAGCGTCGTGCCGGGGACGCCGCTTCCGCCCGAGGACGTTCCAGCGTCTCGCGGATCGTGAGGGCGAGCCGCCGGACGCCTTCCTCGATCCGATCGGGAGTGGGGGCCGAGAACGACAGCCGCAGCGTGTTCCGACCGGAGCCGTCGACGAAGAACGCCGACCCGGCCACGTAGACGACGCCGTGATCCACCGCCCGATCGACCATCGCGTCGGTGTCGATCTCCTCCGGCGCCGTCGCCCACAGAAAGAACCCGCCGTGCGGCGCGGGCCACGTGAGGGTTCCGCGCAGTTCGCGCGTGAGCGCGGCGACCATCACGTCCCGTTTGTGCTGATAGTGCCGACGGAGCAAAGGTACCTGCCGGGCGAGCACCCCGCGCCGATACGCCTCGTGGACGATTCGCTGATCGAACGCGCCGGTACAGAGATCGATGGCCTGCTTGGCCAGCTCGAACTTCGCGGCGAGGGCCGGCGGCGCGGCAATCCAGCCCACACGGTAACCTGGAGCGAGCGTCTTCGAGAAGCTGCTCAGATAGACGACGCGTCCTTCCCGATCGTCCACTTTGATCGGCCGGATGTCCGCTTCCCCCGCCGTATCGTCAAAGTAGAGATCGCGATAGGGATCGTCCTCGACGATGAGCAGGTTGTGACGGGACGCCCAGTCGAGCAGCCGTCCGCGTTTCTCCCGGCCGACGAGCAGGCCGGTCGGATTCTGGAAGTTCGGCACGACGTAGAGAAAACGCACGCGTCGCCCTTCGGCGCGCAGCCGGCCGAGCACGGCGTCGAGATCGTCGAGGTCGACGCCGTCCGCCTCCTGTGTCACGCCCACCATGTCCGCCTGAACGTTTCTGAAGGCGGTGATCGCGCCGGTATACGACGGGAGCTCGACGAGGACGACGTCTCCGGGATCGGTCAGGACGCGCGCCACGAGGTCGAGCCCCTGCTGCGATCCGGTTGTCACCAGAAGGTGCTCGACGGGAACGCTGATGCCACGCTGGGCGAGAATCTCGGAGATGATCCCAAGCAGTGGCCTGTGCCCGCGCGTGGGACCGTACTGAAGGACCGATCCGTCTGCCCCGCTCAGCAGGTCGGCCGCAATCGCCCGGAACTCATCCCAGGCGAACATGGCGGGATCGGGGTAGCCCGGCGCGCACGAGATGACGTCGCGCCCGTGCGCCGCCACGCCCCCCATCTTCCGGATGGCCGACTCCTGCATCCGGCCGGCGGCGCGCGAGAGAAACTCGTCGTAGTTGATCATGCGATGCGGAGTTTGGCGCCGCGGTTGGAATAGGCGCGGTACTCGGTCAGGTACGCGCCGAGCGCCGTGAGCCCGAGGTACTGAAAGATGATACCCCGCACCAACCACGCGGTGAGCTGCAGCGGGAGGACGACGAGCCCTGCGAACGGCACGAAGGAAATGAGTCCCAGCCCGGCGGTCGCGAGAATCGACACCACCGTTGCAAGCAGCACGAGGACCAGGACGACGCCGAAGACGCCGGCTACCTCTCGGAACGCGCCGCGGAGGAACTCTGCCACACGGCGCGCCGCCTGACGGACGCCGACGTCTTCGACGGCGACGATCATCTGCGCGAGCAGGTACATCAGATTCACGAGAGTGATCCAGACGACGAGCGCGCCGGAGGCGAGCGCCGCGAACACGGTCCAGCCGACCAGGATGCCCGGGTGCGTGCTCGCCGGGAAGCCGACGAACATCACCGCGAGGTAGACCGTCCCCGACACCGCGTACACGCCGATGAGGATCAGGCCGAGCCGAAAGTATCGGCGAAACAGGTGCCGGCAGCCGGCGACGAAGCCGTCGATGTTGTAACGTCCCGCCCAGACGATCGCCTCCCAGCGGAGGGGCGGGCGCTCGATGGGACCCGCCGTCGTTTCGGACTCGGCCATCACCGTCATGGTGCCGCCCTTGATCAGAAACAAGAGCGCCGATCCGCCGATGAGCACGATGCCGAACGCCGCGACGAAGGCTGCGAGCGCCGCCGGCGCGTCGAGCAGGGTCCCGGCGATCGCCGCCACGCGCTCGCGCAGATCTGCCGGCCCGAACGGCTCGATGGCCTCGCCGGCGAGGAGGGTCACGAGCAGCATGCCGCCGACGACGGGAACGGCGAGGACGATCTTGAAAGTAGACTCCGCGACGAACTGCACGGCGACGAGCGGCCAGTTGGCAAGCGCCAGGAGCGCGCCGCGCTTCAGCGCCGTCTTGAGGCCGAGCGTCTCCATCATGGTTGCCGCGGTGACCGCAAACAAGCCAGTATAGCAGCCAGCGCCTGCCACCGACCGATTCGCGGCACATGAGGGACATGCGGCGACTGCTCGTTTTCGGCCTCCTCGCGGCCGGCGTCGCGGGTC
>JBOGJB010000453.1:0-6632 GCA_050745085.1 Vicinamibacterales bacterium | reverse complement strand
CATCGGCGGCGCCATCACGTTGTAGAGGATGCCGTCGATGCGGAACCGGACGCGGAACTCCTTCTCGTACGGCTCGATGTGGACGTCGCTCGCCCCCTTCTGAATCGCCGACATCAGCATCAGGTTCACGAGCCGGATGACCGGCGCCTCGCCCCCCTGTTTCTCCAGCGACGCGACGTCGATCTGCTCGAGGTCCTCGAGCACCTCGACGTCGTCGTCCATGACCGACGAGGTCTCCTCGAGCGCCTTCGTGACCATCTCGAGCGTCGAGGCGCCTGAGAGCGCGTCCCCTTGCGGAGCCTCCTCCCGCCGCTGGCGGCCACCTGGGGCGCGCGTTTCCACCGAGTAGTACCGCTGAATCGCCTCCATGACCGCGGTCTCGGAGGCGACCACCGGCTCGACGTTGTAGCCCGTCATGAACTTGATGTCGTCCATGGCGAACACGTTGGTCGGGTCGGTCATCGCGATCGTCAGCGTCGCCCCCGCCCGGCTGAGCGGCACGATCTGGTACTTGTGGGCCGTATCGGCTGGAACGAGCTTGATGACGGCGGTATCGACCTCGAACTGCGTGAGGTTTATAGAGGGAACGCCGTACTGCTTGCTGAGGAGCTGGGTGATCTCCTCGTCTTTCACGAACCCCAGCTTGACGATGTTGTAGCCAAGCTTGCCGCCGTTGGTCTTCTGCGCGTTGAGCGCTTCCTGCAGCTGCGCAGGCGTAATGCGCTTCTCCTTGAGCAGAAGTTCACCGATGCGAACAGCCATAGCTTAGATGAGAGACTGGTTCCCGCGATTCAAGATGCTGGCGAGAGCTGAGAGAAGAACTGCTGGGGAAGAGTTTATTGTACAGGTATGACAGTTTCTGTCAATAGGACGCGGAGTGTCGATCTGTGAATTATTTTTGTCAGAAGTGCACGCGGCCTGCGAGGCCCCAGCCGCGGTCCCCGACCTCACCGCCGCCGGTCACCTGCGCATCCATCCACACCGAGCCCCAGACCGCTATGCCAAAGCCGCCGGTCGCGACCGGGGCACGCTCGTCGCCGGCGGTATTCAGACGGAACCCGCCACGAGCCGCCAGCCGGCGCCCCCATCGCCACTCGGTCCCGGCGGCCAGCATCCGGCGTTCTTCCGCGGTGCCGGCGCGCGGCGCGACCGCGGAGGCGGTCAGATCGAGGTCCACGGACACCGTCCAGTTCCCCTCCAGCCAGGCCGCCCCTGCGCGCGTCATCCGCTCGAGTCGCAGCGGGATCCCCGCGACGGTCTCGAATTCCGGTTCTGCGATGTTCCGCACGGTGAGACCTGCCCGCCAGGGTCCTCGAACGTACAGCGCACCCGCATCGAGGTCGAACGAATTAGTTGCACGACCAGGCGCGTCGTCGGGGCCGACCGTCGCGAGACCCCGGACGAACTTCAGCGTGCTCCCGACGGTGAATCCCTCCACCAGCGTGTACAGGACCGTCACACCTGCCTGGTGCGTCACGAGACCGTCCAGCCGCGTGCGGATGTAGCTCAGCCCGAGCGGTGGCGTGCCGGTGATGATGCCCGAGCCGGATCGCTCGTCGAGCGACTCGTGCTCGATCGCCAGGCTGAAGATCCCGCCGGTGGCGAGCCCCGCCGGGTTCCACCAGACCGCCGTGGCATCGTCTGCCACGGCCACGAAGGCGCCTCCCATACCGAGGGCCCGCACGCCGAGGGTTTCGAATGGCTGCGCGCCAGCAGCGGTTGAGACGGTCAGGAGGAACGCGAGCGTCAGACAGGCGCGGGACATGCGCCAAAGCTTACCCTCAAATGGTTCTGCCGCCTGTACTTGCCGTCACAGGAAACCTGGGGTTCAGCTTGGTCGTATTCGGACAATAGCGGTACAATTGACGTCTCCGGTCCTTACTTCTCCCAGAGAGCTGCAAATGGCTGACAGAACGCAGGTCGAGGGGGCGCCGCGCGCCCGGCGGGGACTCCTGTCCCGCATCGTCGGCATCGTCGTCGCACCCGGAGAGACCTTCGCGGACGTGGTGGCGGCGCCGAAGGTGCTGGGGGTGCTGCTCTTCGTCATGCTGGTCGGAACGATCGCGATCGGCGGCTTCTTCTTCACCGAGGTCGGCCGGAAGGCCTGGCTGGACCAGGCGGTGAGCTCGACCGAGGCCTGGGGCGGCCAGGTCAACGACGAGCAGTACGCCGGCATGGAGCGCATGGCGCCGTTTGCGGGCTACTTCGCGATCGCCCAGATGGTGTTCGGGATTCCGCTCGTGATGCTCATCACGGCCGGCATCCTCTTCGTGGTCTTCAACGCGGCCATGGGCGGACGCGCCAGCTTCAAACAGCTCTTTGCGGTGGTGGCACACTCGAGCGTCATCTCGGCTCTGGGCTGGATCTTCGTCATGCCGCTGAATTATTTTCGCGAGACGATGACGAGCCCGACCAACCTGTCGGTGCTGGCGCCGAATCTCGAGGAAGGCAGTTTCCTGGCGAGGCTGCTCGGCACGATCGACCTCTTTTTGATTTGGTGGGTCATCGTGCTCGGTATCGGGCTCGCCGTGCTGTATCGCCGGCGCACGCAGCCGATTGTCGTGACGCTGCTCGCGGTCTACGCCGTCATCGCAGTAATCATCGCGGGCGCGATGTCGGCGCTGGGGGGTTCATGAGGGTTTCGCGCAAGAAGATCATCATCGGCGCGGTCATCGTGATCGCGCTCGCGGCCATCGTCGTCGCCAACCTGATGTTCAAGCGATCGGACGCCGTCACCGTCAACGTCGAGCCGATCAAGACGCAGCGGCTCGAGGCGGTCGTCTCGGCGTCCGGCACGATCCAGCCGAAGCGCTCGGTGAACATCAGCGCCGACACGATGGGACGCGTCACCAGCCTCGCCGTGAACGAAGGAGACCGCGTGAAGCAGGGGCAGTTTCTGCTGCAGATCGACCCGCGCAACCTGCGGTCGCGCGTCGACAGCGGCGAGGCGAGCCTCCAGGCGGCGGGGTCGCAGCTCGAGCAGGCGCGCGTCCAGGTTGAGAGCTCGCGCACGGCGCTCCTGCTCGCACAGGAGAACCTGCGCCGGCAGCGCGAGCTGTGGAAGCAGGGCCTGACGACGAAGGAAACGCTCGATCGCATGGAGAACGAGACGAAGCTGCGGGAGATCGAGCTCCAGGAGCGGACCAAAGCGGTGGACACGCTGAGGCTCCGCCTGCAGCAGGAGCGCGCAATGCTCGAGGGAGCCCGCTACGACCTGAGCAAGGTCCGCATCGAGTCGCCGATCACCGGCCTCGTCACGCGCCGCAACATCGAGGAAGGTGAGACAGTCGTGATCGGGACGATGAACAACCCGGGGACTGTCCTGCTGACGATCGCCGACATGTCGGTGATCGAGGCCGAGGTGGAGGTCGACGAAACCGACATTCCGGGCGTAAAGATCGGCCAGAAGGCTGTCATCCGGATCGACGCCGTCCCGAACCGCACGTTCAACGGCCGGGTCACCGAGGTGGGAAACAGCCCGATGCAGGCGACCGGTCAGGCTGCCGCGGGGCAGCAGGCGACCAATTTCAAGGTCGTCGTCACGATCGACGGCGAGATCCCGGACGTGCGCCCGGGTTTCACGTGCACCGCCGACATCACTACGGCGACGCGAGAGAAAGTGCTGTCGGTGCCGATCCAGGCGCTCGCCGTTCGAGAGCTGGTCTTCGATGAGAAGGGTCAGATCGTCCGCGAGCCGAAGACCGAGCGCCGGCGGCCGCGGCGTTCGAGCCTGCCAACCGCTTCGGCCGAGGAACTGCCGAAGGGACAGACGCGGCGGGAGGAGGAAGGGGTCTTCGTCATCCGCAACGACGTCGCCGAGTTCGTGCCGGTGAAGACGGGCATCGCGGGCGAGAAGTACTTTGAACTGCTATCGGGCCCCAAGGAAGGCGAACGGGTCATCACGGGTCCGTTCAGTTCGGTGCGGAATCTGCAGGACGGGGATCCTGTCAAGGTCGAGACGCCGGATCGGGCGTCACGTCGTCGATGAACAAGCTGCTGGATGCCGTCGGCGTCGCGCTGTCGTCCGTCTGGACGAACAAGCTCCGCTCGTTCATGATGATCCTCGGCAACGTCGTCGCCGTCACCTCAATCATCGCCGTCGTCTCGCTCATTCGCGGCATGGATACCTACGTCTCCAATGCGATCGTCGGCGAAGTCGGCGCCGGGACCTTCAAGGTCATGCGCGTCGGCTTCGTGACCGACGAGGAGCAGGAAGAGCGCGCCCGCCGCCGCAATCCGGTCGTCACCCTGGCCGACATGCGGGCCATCGGCTCGTACTCGGAGCTCGTGGATGCCGTGATGGCGGAGTCCGGCGCCGGCGCCAACATCAGCTTCGAAGAAACCACGCTCGAGAACACGCGGGTCATCGGCGTCTCGGCGGACTACGCCGAGTTCAGCGGCTACACGCCGGCGACCGGCCGGATCCCCAGCAGGCAGGAGGTCGAGCGGAGCCGCCCTGTCGTGCTGCTCGGCTGGGACACGGCGGAGAACCTCTTCAAAGGGCGGGATCCGATCGACAAGGTGATCCGGATTCGGAGCATGCACTTCCGGGTCGTCGGGGTCAACGAGAAGAAGGGATCGGTCTTCGGCAATTCACAGGACGAGTTCGCGATCATCCCGCTCGGCGCATTCCGCAAGCTTTTTGGATCGCGCCGCTCGCTCGAGGTGACGGTCAAGCCGGTGGACCCCTCGCTGATCGCCGTCACGATGGACGACGCGCGCGTCGCGCTGCGCATCAAACGTCATCTGGGCGCGAAAGAGGAAGACAACTTCGGGATGGTCACGTCGGACACGTTGATGGACTTCTGGCGGGCCTTCTCGCGGGGCATTTTCGCGGTCCTGCTGGGGGTCGTGTCGCTCTCACTCGTGGTGGGCGGAATCGTCATCATGAACATCATGCTGATGGTGGTCAGCGAGCGGACTCGCGAGATCGGCCTGCGCAAGGCGCTCGGCGCGCGCCGGCGGGACATCGTCTGGCAGATCCTCACAGAATCGACGACGCTCTCGACCGTCGGCGGGCTCATCGGGACGGGGCTCGGGTTCGCGCTGGCGCTCGGCGTCGCCGCGTTCACGCCGCTGCCGGCGACGATCGAGACCTGGTCGGTCGCGCTCGGCATTGGCATGACTGCCGTGGTCGGCCTCTTCTTCGGCCTCTACCCGGCGATGCGCGCCGCGGCCCTGGATCCCATCGAAGCGCTGCGACGGGAATGAGCGCCGAGACCCCTGCCCCGCGCGGACAGACCGGCGGGACGCTCCGGTCCGGCCTGCTCACCGAGATCCTGGTGATCGCGCTGGAGACCCTGCGCGCCAACAAGCTGCGATCCGCGCTGACGATCCTCGGCGTGGTGATCGGCGTCACGTCGATTGTCGCCATGACCGCGCTCATACGGGGCTTCGGGGATCAGATGCAGCAGCTCATCCGCCAGATGGGCGCCGAGACGGTGTACGTGGCGAAGTTGAGCATCGCCAGCTTTGCCGCCGGCCGCGATTTCTTCGAGGTGCTGAAGCGCCCCGATATCACCGAAGACGACGCCAAGGCCATCAAGCTGGGCGCGCCGTCGGTCGCCACCGTTGGCGTCCAGCTCGGGGGCGGACCGGGGAGCGCGCCGGAGCGCGTCGTCTACCGGGACCAGTCGACCAAGCGCATGGATATCATCGGCACGAGCGCCAATTTCGCCGAAACGAATTATATCGAGCTCGAGAACGGCCGGTTTTTCACCGACTACGAGGTCGCTCACCGCCGGCAGGTCGTCGTTCTGGGATACGCGCCGGCATCCACGCTGTTCCCCACGACCGATCCGATCGGCAAGCGCGTGCGGATCGGCTCGCACGAATACACCGTGGTCGGGACGATGGGCAAGCGGCCCAGCCTGATCATCGGCAGTGCCGACGAGTTCATGGTCATCCCGGTGACGACCTACGACAAGGTGTACGCGCCGCCGCGCATCCGAGGCATCCTCGCGCGATTCCTGGTCATCGCCGTGGTGCCGAGACCGGGCGTGCCGCGCGATCAGCTCATCCGGGAAGTCGAACAGGTGCTGCGCAGCCGCCACCGCCTGAAGCTCGATGAAGAGAACGATTTCGACATCCTCACGTCGGACCTGATCCAGAAGATCGTGAATCAGGTCACCCAGGCCATCGTGCTCGCCCTGGTCGTGATCTCGTCGATCGCCCTGATGGTTGGCGGCATCGGGGTGATGGCGATCATGACGATCTCGGTCACCGAGCGCACCCGGGAGATCGGCGTCAGGAAGGCGATCGGCGCCAGGCGCCGCGAGATTCTGGTGCAGTTCCTGCTCGAGGCGGTGTTCCTGACGGCGGTCGGTGGCCTGCTGGGGATCCTGTTGGGCAGCGGCATCGCGTTCGCCGTCAATAACCTCGCTGGGTTCCCTGTGTCACTGCCCTGGTGGTCCTACGTGTTGGGTCTCGGCTTCTCGGCCACCGTCGGCATCTTCTTCGGGATGTACCCCGCCTTCAAGGCGTCGCGCCTTGATCCGATCGAAGCGTTGCGATACGAATAGCCGTCGTGCGGATCGCGATGCGGCGGCTCGCCGCGAGCCCTCTCCTGAGCGCGGCGGCCGTGCTCTCGCTCGCGCTCGGTCTCGGCGCCAATGCGACCGTCTTCGCCTGGG
>JBOGJB010000452.1:0-8529 GCA_050745085.1 Vicinamibacterales bacterium | reverse complement strand
GGTCGACCCCGCGCGCCGCGAACAGGTGGGCGATCATCCAGAGAAACGACTCGAGCGGCGCTGGATCGGTGTTGTTGAGACTCAGAGCCCACAGGTCCAGGTGGATTGCCCCCGGGATGCGGCCCTTCGCAAAATCCTCGGCGGGACGGGTGTCGATGATCTGGGCCCGGTCGAGCGTCTGCGCCAGCTCGGCGGGCCTAATCAGCAGGTTACGGTCAGCCATCATCTCTTGGATTGCGCTGGGGCCCCACCCCCAGCGCCTGCCACGTTTCTTGTGCTCGCGGGGCCCCACCCCCGCTCGCTGGCGCTCAGCGGCTTCGCGCCTCGCGCCGGCTCAAGGCTGTTCGCTCTCGCTCGGCGCGCTGATTCCCGGCATCGTACTCATAACGCGGCATACCGGACAAGGAAGAGCGTCGCGAAGAGATACACGAGCCAGTCGACTTCGCGGCCGCGGCCGGCGGCGAGCTTCAGAATGGCATATGAGATGAAGCCGAACGCAATGCCGTCGGTGATGCTGACGGCAAGCGGCATGATGACGATCGTGAGAAACGCGGGGATGCTCTCGGTCGAATCCTCCCAGCTGATATGCCTGACCTCGCGCAACATCATAGCGCCAACGAGGACGAGTGCGGGCGCGATGACTGGATAAAGGGTTCCTGAGGTTCCTGGGGTTCCTGTGGTTCCTGGGGTTCCGCCCGCGATCGTCCGCACGAGCGGGTAGAAAAAGAGCGACAAGAAGAACAGCGACGCGGTGACCACGTTCGCGAGCCCCGTACGCCCGCCGGCCGAGACGCCGGCCGCGCTCTCGATGTAGGCCGTGACGGTGGATGTGCCCAGCCCCGCGCCGGCGACCGTCCCGATCGCGTCGGCGAGCAGCGCGCCGCGCGCGCGCGGCAGACGGCCGTCCTTCATCAGCCCCGCCTGCCCCGCGACGCCGACGAGCGTGCCGACCGAATCGAACAGCGCGAGAAAGAAGAACACGAAGACGACCGGGATCATCGCGGGCTGGAAGACGCCGGCGACGTCGAGCTTCATGAACGTCGGCGCGATCGACGGCGGCGCGCTCACGACGCCCTGAAAGCGGATGACGCCCGCCACGAGGCCGGACGCGGCGCTGGCGAGCATGCCGCCGAGGAGCGCGCCACGCACGCGGCGCGCGACGAGGATGGCCGCCACGAGGATGCCGGCGAGCGCGACGACCGTCGGCAGCGCGCGCAGGTTGCCGAGCGTCACGTACGTCCCCGGCGCGCCGACGATGATGCCGGCCCACTCGAGGCCGACGAGCGCGATGAGCAGGCCGATCCCGACCGCGATGGCGCGCTTGAGCGAATCGGGGATGGCGGTGATGACCCGCTCGCGCAGGCCGATGCCGGCCGTCAGGATGAAGATGACGCCGGCCACGGCGACGCCGCCGAGCGCGACCTGCCACGGCACCTTCATGGCCCCGACGACGGTGTACGCGAAGAAGAAGTTGTGTCCCATCGCCGGCGCGACGGCGATCGGATAGTTCGCGAGGAACGCCATGAGCAGCGTCGCCAGCCCGCTCGCAACGCAGGTGGCGACGAGCACCGCGCCAAAGTCCATGCCCGCCGCCGAGAGCACCGTCGGCTGCACGAAGATGATGTAGGCCATCGTGACGAAGGTCGTCAGGCCCGCGAGCATTTCGGCTCTGACGGTCGACCCGCTTGCGCTGACGTTGAAGAGACGCTCGATAATGCCCAATGCCTAATGCCTAATGCCCAATGCGCAGGGCTCAAACGGCAAGAGCTTACTCGATGGCGAGCGCAGACCCTTTGGGCATTGGGCATTCGGCATTGGCATTGCTCTATAATGCAAAGTCGTAATGGACGCAGGACGGGCGGCCCAGCAGATTGCCGAGATCCATCGCCAGATCGCGAAAGGGGAGATCTATCGCGGGTGGCGTGCGGCGCCGGTGGCGCTGTCTGGCGTCATCGGCCTCGTCGCGGCGTGGCTCCAGCGTCCCACGCTCGGCGCCGACGATCCGATCGCGTTCGTGATCTACTGGACCGCGGTCGCGGGGGCCGCGGCCGCGGCCGGCGCCAGCGAGATCGTCTACGCGGGCCTGAGAAGCCCGCGCTCCAGGGTCAACGGGTCCGCCCTCCAGACATCGTTCGAGCGCCGGCAGACGCGGCGCGTGGCGGTCCAGTTCCTGCCGCCGCTCGTCGTCGCCGCGCTCGTAACCGCGACGTTCGTCCGGCTCGGCGCTGCGCTCGTCGCGCTCATGCCCGGCCTGTGGGCGCTCTTCTTCGGCATCGCGATCTTCGCCGCGCGGCCGTACCTGCCGCGCGCGAGCGGCTGGGTCGCGCTGTACTACGTCGGGTGGGGATCGTTCCTGCTCTGGAACGCCCACATGCCGGTTGCGCGCTCGCCGTGGGCGGTGGGCGGCGTATTCGGCGTAGGTCAGTTGTTCGCTGCCGCGGTCATCTACTGGAATCTCGAGCGGCGGGCCTGAGAGGCTCGTCCTCCCACGAAACCTGAGAGGCATCATGTCCAGAGGCCGGAGGCCAGGGAGCGGAGGTCAGGCGCAGGAGTCCGGACGCTTCGCTTACGAGAAACTCGACCGCGCCATGCACGAGAAGGCGCGGCTCGGGATCCTGACCTCGCTCGTCACGCGCCCCGAGGGACTGCTTTTTACGGAACTGAAGCATCTGTGCGATCTGACCGACGGCAATCTTAGCCGTCATCTCGACGTGCTGCGCGAAGCGGGCCTGATTGAAATCTGGAAGGGCTTCGAGGGCCGCCGGCCGCAGACGATGTGCCGGCTCACGGCGGAGGGACGCCGCCGCTTCGTGCAGTATCTCGAGGAGCTGGAGCGCGTTGTGAAAGACGCGCTGCCGCGCGCGGCGAAACGCGCCGAGCGCGCGCCGCAGATGCCTCCAGGGTGGATCCCTGCGACGGACTGATCCGGTGGCCTCCGGTCCCTGGCCTCGGGCGTCCGACCTCTGACCCGGCCCGGCCTCTGGCCTCTGGTCTCCGGATAGGACCAAAGTCCTACTTCAACCGAAATCTGCCTTGCGTGGTCTTACAGTGGCAGCAGGACCGCATGCGGATTCGCCTCGCGCTGAACAGCTACACACTTCCCTGCGGCTGCCTCGTCGGCGTCTACGAAACCTACGACGGCCAGGTCGTGGAGATCCTCGACGCGCATGGCGAGGGATGCGCCGAACCGGATCACCGGAGCGGCGCGAAGCTCACGTCAGGCGCCACCGGCCCTCCACATCAGCCGCGCGTGCCTCATCGCGGAGTTTGATCAGGTGCGCCAGCACGCTGCCGACCGCCCCCTCGCGCAGCTCGGGACGCAAGCCTCGATACATCTGCTCCACGAGTGACTCCGCCGTCGCCGGTCCGAGGGTGAGCAGATCGACGATCTGCTGCTCCCGCATGCGACGGTGTGCGACGTACTCGCGCAGGACGGTCGCGGGCTCGTCGATCGGGGACCCGTGCGCCGGCAGCAGGCGCCGCGGCTCCAGCGCGATGACGCGCTCGAGCGATCGGAGGTACGCAGCGAGGTCGCCGCCGCGGCCGGCCGGAATGACGACCGTCGCTCCGGAGACGACGAGATCGCCGCAGAAGAGCGTGCGGCTCTCCTCCTCAAAGAACGATAGGTGATCTGGGGCGTGGCCCGGCGTGTGGATGACACGGAGGCGGACGTCGCCGGCGTCCACAACGTCATCGTCTGCGAGCGCCTTCCAGTCGACCAGCCAGCGCCCGTCGCGCTCGGGCCACGGCATCTTCTCGAATGCCGCCCCGGGCCAGCGCGCGGCGATAGCGGGCGCGCCGGAGGCATGATCGGAGTGGGCGTGCGTGACGATGACGCGCGCGAGCAGCGCGCTTCCGTCGCGCGCGGCTTCGGCGAGCCGCGCGCCGATCTCGTCAAGGTGCGCGGCGTGGCCGACCCCGGCGTCGATGAGCGCGGGCACACGGCCGGGCAGCAGGAACGTGTGGTTCCCGTCGCCGGTCCACGGACCGGGGTTGCGAGCGTTCAGTACGAAATGCCGAATGCCCAATGCCGAATGCCGAATGCCGAATGCCGAAAGGGACTTCGCTCTTAGAAGTACACCTTAACCCGGGCGTAAAGAAAATCGCGATCGGCGAAGCGGCCGATGGCGTCGTCGCTCTCGCCGACGAACCAGCCGATCGATCCTTCTACCGCCACGTTGTCCCGCGCCGTCATCGTCGTCACGTTGCGCACGAACGCCGAGCTGTCGCTGACGTTGACGACGCCGAAGGTCCGCGTGGTGTAGCGCTCGCGCGCGAAGGCTCGATCGGCGCCGAAGACGAGGTTGGTCGTGGTCCGGCTAGAGCCGGACGCCACATAGTTGCTTCCCGTAGCATCCGGCCTGAGCCGGACCTGCGACACGAGCACCGAGCCGGACAGCCGATACGCCCCCGTCTTGCGGTCGATCGCGAATCCGGCATCCCACGACACGCCCGGGGCGCCGCCAAGGGCGCCCGGTCGTGGATCGTCATCCTCGTCGAAGACGGCCGCCTCGCCGCGGAACGCCCACGGGCCGCGGACCGACTCGAAGTCACCCGAGACCATCGTGAATCGAGGAAACCGTTCCGTGAGTTCTCCGGGTTCTCGGGGTTCTCCGGGTTCTCGAGGTTCGAATGCCACGGTGCCGAACGAGCGGAAGCCGCGGTACGCCGCCAGTGCGTAGTCGAGGCGCTGCGCCGTTCCGGTGAAGCGGACACCGCCCTGCGCGTTCTCGAACGTTTTCCCCGGCTCCCGCGACTCGATTGCCGGCTCCGGACACACACCGATTCCGAGACAGGTGACAAGGCCGCTGCGCAGATTGAACGGAGATGTCGGCTCGTCCAGCTGATCGAAGCGGCCCCTCCGGAACAGCGGGACGTACACCCCTTCGAGGATCGCATCCTCGGCGATGAACCAGCGCGCGCGGACGAGCCCGACCGGCAGCCGCGCTTCACTGCGCCCCTCGAAGAAGAAGCGCGACACGTCGAGCGGGTTCACGACGTCTCCCGGCTGCAGCTCGTCGAGCCGTCCCCAGACGACGCGCCCGAGGCCGACGCGCAGGTCGGCGCGGTCGAACGTCAGCTCGACGAGCAGCTCGTGTGGCTTCAGGATCGCGTCATGCACCGCGCTGCCGCGGTCCGCCGCCAGACCGTCGGCGTAGCCGGACACGGTCAGCGCGAGGATTTCGGGCGTCCGCACGGTCAGCTCGCCGAAGATGCGCGCGCGCAGCTCGGTGGCGGACGGCTCGACGCTGGGTAAGTGGTCAACCATCAGCGTGGTGTAGCCGTCGAAGCGTGGCTGCGCCGAAGCAATGCCGACTGCCGAATGCCAAATGCCGAATGCGGCTAGCGCTAGCACACGGAGGGACGGGACGGCCTCCGTGATCCGGGCCGCAAAGAGACGCGGGGCGAGTTTGATACTCGCCGGCAGCACGAAGACTTCCGCCAGGAACGCAACGGCCATCGTCAGCGCGAGCAGCCCGCCAAACCACGCATTGGGCTTGTAGGCGGACAGCATCACCGTCGCAAACGCACAGCTGTTGATGAACGCCGTCGTCAGCGACGCCCGCCCCTCGAAGACGGTCGCGGTCTCGATCGCCTCGTCCACGCCCGCACCGCCGGCCGTCTCGCGGCGGAACCGGTTGATGAAGTGAATCGTGTCGTCGTCGACAATCCCGAGCGCCACGCTCGCCACCATGATCGTGGCGATGTTCAGCGAGATGCCGAGCCAGCCCATCACGCCGAGCACCGCGACCACGGGGCACAGGTTCGGCACGATCGCGAGCAGCCCGAACCGCGCCGAGCGAAACACCAGGAAGATGACGCCGAAGACGGTCAGGAACGCCGTGCCGAACGAACTGAGCTGCGACACGACCAGATAGTGGTCGAGCGTGCTGAACAACTTCCCCGCCCCGGTCGCGGTCGCGCGGATGCCGGTGCCGGCAAACACCTCCGCCGCGATCGCCTCGGACCGCTCGATCTCCTCGTAGAGGACGTCGGAGCTCATCGACGCAAACTTGATGGAGACCTGCGCTTTCGAGAAGTCGCCGGAGATCATCCGTTCCAGTTCGGTCCGCCCGTCATCTGACATCGCAAAGAGAAACAGCTCCTGCGCGATCAGGTTCGCATCTGCCGGCACGATCGCCGCGGAAGGAGTCCCGCCGTGCAGCTCCCTGTTGATCCGCTTGACGTAGTCGGCTGGGGACGTCACCTTCTTCACGAACGGCAGCCGCGAGATCTCCTCCGCGAGCCGCTCCATCCGACGGAGCGCGTCGGGCGTCTTCATGGAGTCGGGCGGCCCCTCGAGCAGGAACTGGAAGCTGTAGACGCCCGCGAGCTTCCGGTCGATCACCCGGGCCGAGCTGCCGAGCGGATGGTCCTCCGCGAAGAAGTTGATGTGGTTGGTGTCCACGCGCAGCCGGGGAACGCCCGCGATCGCGGCGAGCAGAATCGCCGAGGCGATCGCGAGCACCTGCCGCGGCCGGCGGCTCGAGAACCGCGCGATCCCGCGCATCGGCCGGACGAGCCACGCCTCGTGAGGGGGCACGCCCGCCGCCGGTTTCATCCAGGCCAGTAGCGTCGGCACGAACGCGATCGAGATCGCGAAATCCACCATGATCCCGACGGCCGAGCCGATGCCGAACTGCCGCACCGCGACGACGTTGCTCGTCGCGAGCGACAGCATGCCCAGCGCGGTCGTCCCGCTCGCGCCGAGGAGCGGCGCCAGGAGGTGGCGGACGGTCCGCTTGAACGCCTGCTCCGGATCCGCGTGCCGCCGCTCGTGCTCGAAGTGCTGCATGATGTGCACGTCGTCGGCGATCGCGAGGACCACGACGAGCGGCACGATCATGCTGGACAGGACGTTGTAGGTGAAGCCGGCGAGCGAATACAGCCCGAGCGTCCAGACGATGCTGAGGCTGACGGCGACGATCGTGAGGGCGGTGCGCCGGACCGAGCGGAACATCAGGTAGATCGCGCCGAACGTCAGCACGAAGATGGGCGGAATGAAAGTGCGCTGGTTGTCGGCTGTGACGCGGTTGTAGGTCTCGCTGATCTCGATGCTGCCGTTGAAGTGGGCGCGCACGCCTGGGGGCAGTCGCCGCTCGACGACCGCGCGGATTTCGTCGAGCACCACGCCGCGCACCTCGTCGATCCGATCCTCGTCGAAGCTGACCATGATCGCGGCCGTCCGTCCGTCTTCCGAGACGAGATCGCCGCGAATCAGGTCGTCACCCAGTGCGCGCTTCCGGATCTGGTCCGGCTTGAGCCGGACCTCGTCGGGGATCAGCGGCTCGACCTCCAGCCCCCCGTCATCATCCTTCCCGGGCGGCGTCGCCATGACGAGCGTCGCGGTGCCGAGGCTGTTGACGTGCTCGACCGCGCGCACACGCTCGATCTCGTCCGACAGCTCGTCGATGAAGCGCAGGCGCTCGGCAGTGAATACTCCGGCCGCCGCGTCGGGCGCATCTGCGGCCACGTCGAGCGCGATGATGAGCGTCCGCGTGCCCCCGAACTCCTCGCGGAAGCGGTCGTACTCGCGGTAGATCGGATCCGCCTTCGAGAACCAGGCGGTGATGTCGTTGTCGATCTTCGTGAAATCCGCTCGCGGGGCCAGGACCACCGCGCCGGCGACGATGCCGGCGGTCAGGACCCAGCGGAACCGCCACAGGAAGTCAGCGACGCGGCTGGCCATGCGTACCGGTAATGCCGAATGCCGAATGACGAATGCCGAACGGGACTGCGCTTGCGACAGTCGCAGTGGCGAGTGCAGACCCCTTCGGCCTTCGGCCTTCGGCATTCGGCATTCTCTCGAGCGCCCGTCGGCTGAAGTCCGCGTCGGTCAAACCGATGTTGTAGTCAATCTTCTCGACCGTCAGATCGGTGCGCGTGTCGCTCAGGTCGTCCGCCATCGTCGAGTCGAGCACGGTCCAGATGCCTTCGACGCGCTCCAGCCGCCGAACCGTGTACATCTTTTGACGCTCGTCGCGACGGTTGAAGATCTCGGCGCCGACGATGACGAAGGAATCCTTGAGGACGAGAGACAGGACGCGGGGAAAGGCGGCGCGCGAGTCCTTGCGGCGCGATTCGAGGCGGTACGCGGGAAGGCGACGTCCGTCGGGGGCCTGCCAGACCGCGTTCTCCTCGGCGAAACGGTACGTGTAGTCGTCGAACTCGCGGCCGCCGATGTCTTCGTAGGTGAAGTCGGTGCCGACGAAGCTGTCCTGCGTCTCGTCGCCGGCGATGCGGCGGACGCGGCCGAGCGATGGCAGATAGAGGAAACGCTCGTCGTCTCTGCCGGGATGCTCCCAGACGAGGAAGCCGGTGCCGTTGATGTCGTTGGGATATGTGAAGCGGACGAGGGTGCGGTCGCCCGCGCCGCCGCCGTCGCGCGCGGTCAGCTCGAGGGCACGCTCGCGGGCGCGGCCGCGGCGATCGACGAGGCGCATGCGCAGGAGGGCGCGGGAATCTGTTCCAGTGTCGCGATCCTGAACGGCCCTGGCTACCTGGGCCGCCGTGGGCGACTGAGCGACG
>JBOGJB010000451.1:0-1860 GCA_050745085.1 Vicinamibacterales bacterium | reverse complement strand
GCTATGCGCCGGCGGCGCTCACACGGTTCGGCACGATCGCGCGCGACGCCGATAACGCGACCGCCGCGGCGTTCCGCGAGGGGACGCTCAAGACCGTCGCGGCGGACGGCCCGGCGAGCGGCGCGATTGTCGCGCCGCTGGTGACACCGTCGGGATGCGTTGGAGTGATGGCGGCGGAAGTGAACGCGGAGCGCGAGCGCGACGCCGTCACACGCGCGCTCGCGCGGATTATTGCCGCTCAGATCGCGGCGCTGCTCGGGGCGCCGCCTGCAGCCACCCGGGCGCCCCGCGCGGCGGAGGCTTAGATTTTCGCGACCCGCCGGCGCGTCTTCCGCGCGCCGGCCGTGGACTCGAGCTTCGCTTTGAGCGTCTGCGACTTCCGATCCCGGACTATCTCGATCGAGACCTCGGCGCCATCGTGGGTCCCGCGCAGCGCACGCCGGATGTCGTCGGTGTCCTCGATCGTCCGGCCGTCGATGGCCGTAATCACGTCCCCCGCTCTCAGGCCTGCTTTCTCCGCGGCGGAGCCTTCCTCGACATTCGCGACGAGCGCGCCGCGCTTCGCGCCGAAGTAGGTCGCGAGCTGCGGCGTCAGCGTCTCGATCTGCACGCCGAGGCGGGCGGTCCGCGCGAGCGTCATCACGTCGAACCCGGGCACCGCGATCTTCGGCAGCAGCTTCGGAATGTCGACTTCCATGTCGTTCAGCCGCGCGAACTCCTCGCCGATCTTCCACTCGCTATTCAGGCCGCGCCCCGCTTCCGGAGTGATGTCAACGGTCAACCGCTGACCGTCGCGGACCGCTCCCAGCTTCACACTGCGTCCTTCGGGCGTTTCGGCCACGAGGCGCGAGAACTGTCGCGCGCTCCGCACGCGCTCGCCGTCGAACTCGACGACGACGTCACCGGCTTTCAAACCGGCACGCGACGCGGGTGACTCGGAGTACACCTCGTCGATTACGACGCCGGCCTGCGTCGCCTTCTCGCGCTTCGCGTCCGCGTCGTCCATGTCCCGGACTGCGATGCCGATGTGCGCGCCGCCGCCGATCATCATCTCGAACGCGTGCGCCTTTGGCGTGCGCCCGCGCACCTGCCCGGCAACGTCGGTCGCCAGGACCGCCACGACGGCCGCTACGCCGAGGACGACCGTCGCGACCCCGGCTATCTTCAACAGACGCATAGAATTGAACCTCCCCAGGCCGTGATGCCGGCTACAGAGGATCTGACGCAACGGCTCGCGAAAAGGTTGGGCGGAACGCTAGGGATACAATGACCGCCGTGCCGCGCGTTCCGTCTATCGCCGGCGTGCTCACACTCGCCGCCGGCGCCGCGCTCGCCGGCGCCATCTTCGGGCTGACGTTCGTGCTCGAAGGCCGCGCGCGCGACGCCGCGCACGGGCTCGAGCGCCAGACGGCGATCGTCGCCGACGTCGGACGTCTGGTCCGGGCCGTCGACTTGATGATGGCGATCCCGCGCGCGTTGCCCGGCGTGCGTTCGGAAGATCTCGTTCGCGAACATGCCGGGCGCCGCCGCGAGTACGAGGATGCACTGGAGCGCGTGAAGCGTCTCGCGGCCGCCGAAGCCGACAGCGGCGCCGCCAGCCGCGCGGCGACGATAGAACGGTCGCTTGACGACTGGCAGCGGGCCGTGACGGTGCCGCTGCTGCAGGGCCGGCAGGGTCCGGGACAATCGGAGGACGGGATCGCGCGGGCGGCGCGCGTCCGCGATGAGCTGCGGGCCCTGGAGGCGGACGCGTGGGAGGTCCTCGGCACCCGCAGGTCCGCGGTCGAACGCATCGCCGGGCGCGAGCGCATGCTCGGCCGCTGGCTGGCAGCGGCGGTCGCGGTCGGGCTGGTCGTGGTG
>JBOGJB010000450.1:0-1588 GCA_050745085.1 Vicinamibacterales bacterium | reverse complement strand
GCGGCGCAACGTGCGTGGCGAGAAGCCGAGAATGTCCGCCGCTCGGAACCAGTGAATTTCGCCGCTGAGCGCTTTCAACAGCACTTCCTGCACCGTCATTGCCCGCTCCCACGCGGCCTGTGGATACGACATCGAGCCTCCCCAGCTCCGCTGTCGTATCCCGACACGCCGCAAAGTAGAAGCGGTCAGATCACTTGCTCTCGCGAGCGGTCAAATCATGTACTCCCTACAACCTTGAACCTTGAACTTGAACCCTGAACCGTAAACATCAGAATAGTTTCACCTCCACAATCTCCCCAGCCTCGACAATATCCGTCTGCGCCGGAATCTCGATGTAGCCATCGGCCTGGGACATGCTCGTGATATCGCCCGACGCCTTGAAGGCGGGATGCGCGACGCCATCCTCGAGGCGCACCGTATAGAACTGATGCCGGCCGGTCGTCGAGACGATGCGCCGCGCGAGCCGCGCCGGCACGGTGTGCGGCGTGAACGCCGGCAGACGCGCGAGGCGGCGCAGCACCGGCACGAGCAACATGTACGCATTCGACAGACATGAGGTCGGATAGCCGGGCATCCCCAGGACGGGCGTGCCGTCGATCCTGCCGAACACGGTCGGCTTGCCGGGCTTGACCGCGATGCCGTGAAAGAGCACTTCTCCCTTCCGCTGCACCACGTCCAGGATCAGGTCGCGCTCGCCGACCGAGCTGCCGCCCGAGAACACGACGATGTCTTCGGCGAGCGCAGCGTCGACCGCCGCGATCAGATCGTCCAGCATGTCGGGAGCGGTCGGCTGCGGCACGGCGACGCCGCCGTGACGGCTGATGACCGCGGCGAGGGTAAAGCGGTTGACGTCGTAGATCTGGCCGGGTGCGAGCGGACGCCCCGGCTCGACGATTTCGTTTCCGGTCGAAAGAATCGCGACGCGCGGCTGCGCGTACACCTCCAGCTCGACGACGCCGCAGGCGGCAAGCGCGCCGACGCGGCTGGGATTGACGATCGTTCCTGGCTCGACGACCGCGCGGCCGGCGGGGATGTCGGCGCCGCGGCGCCCGACGTGCTGGCCTGGATAGACCGGAGTCATGACGCGGATGTCGCCTCCGGCGCGCTCGGTTTCTTCGACCATGACGACCGCGTCGGCGCCGTGCGGCATCGGCGCGCCGGTCGCGATCTCGATGCACTCGCCGCTCGTGACGCTCTTGGTGGGGACGTGTCCGGTGAAGACGCGCTCGATGCAGCGCAGCACTCGCGGCTCGTAGCGTCCCGCGCCGAACGTGTCGCCGGCGACGACGGCGTAGCCGTCCATCGCGGCGCGATCGAACGGCGGCACGTCGGCGGAAGCCGTGACGGTGGCGCCGGCGACGCGGCCGTCCGCCTCCTCGAGCCGCACCCGCTCGCTGCGCTCGATCGGCGAGGCGGACTCCAACACCAGCGCCAGCGCTTCGTCGAGCGGAATCGTGTCTTTTATTGGCCGCATGGCTTGCTTCTTTTATTGCTCGCGGGGCCCCACCCCCGCTCGCTCGCGCTCGCCGGTCCGGCTTCGCCGGACTGCCCTCCGGCGGGCCACCCCACCGCGGCTGCCGCGTTGGGG
>JBOGJB010000449.1:0-1768 GCA_050745085.1 Vicinamibacterales bacterium | reverse complement strand
CGTACAGGCACCGCGCGCCCGTGCCGAAGTGCCGCCAGCAGGCGCATCCGCGACGTGCCGAGCGCGGGCGCGGCGTGCTTGCCCGCGTCGGTGATGCGGACGTGGCGCTCGCTTTCGACCCAGGCGCCCGGCGGCATCGCGGCTGCCAGCGACTCGCCCGGACCGCAGGCGTAGTACTCGGCTGTCCAGAGCGCGAGATCGACGACCGCGGCCGGCAGAAAGGGCCCGTCATCCAGGATGTCGGCGATCGGCTTGAGCGCGCGAGCATCGGCAGGGACCTTGGCCCCGCCAACCACGATCCCCGTCATGACGCGCGTCCCGACCGGGACGAGCACGCGCGCGCCGCGCGCCGGGGCGTTCCATCCGTTCGGAAGATCGTAAGTGAGGAGATCGAGGCAGGGCACGGGGACCGCGACGGAAATCACCATTGTGGATTGTGGAGTCCACAGTCAGCATTCCACATTGTTCAAGAGCGCCTTCACCTTCTTCATGTCTTCCCATGTATCCCGCTTGCGCTCAGGGCTGCGCAGCAGGTACGCGGGATGGAACGTGCATACCAGCTGCGCGCCTTCGAGATCGTACACCCGGCCGCGAAGACGAGAAATGGGAGCCTCGGTCGCGAGCAGCGTCTTGGCCGCGAAGCTCCCCAGCGCCACGATGACGCGCGGCGCGATCGCCTGAATCTGGCGGAAGAGGAACGGCTGGCAGGTCGCGACCTCGTCCGACTCCGGGTTACGGTTCTCGGGCGGCCGGCACTTGACCACGTTGGCGATGTACACGTCGTCGCGCTTAAGCCCGATCGCCTCGATGATCTTCGTCAGGAGCTGGCCGGCTCGCCCGACGAACGGGATGCCCTGCACGTCTTCATCGTGACCCGGCGCCTCGCCGACGAACATCAGCTCGGCGTTCGGGTTCCCAACGCCGAACACAACCTGGCGGCGTCCGAGCCGATGCAGCTTGCAGCGGGTGCAGTCGCCGATCTCGTCGCGGAGCGCCGTGAGGACGTCGGCGGCGGATCTCGAGAAACGCACGGGGATCTCCGTTGGGGTGTGGCTCGAGGCTTCAGCCTCGTTCGCGGGTCTCGACCATCCGGAATCGCGCCCGATGCCGCCGACGCCGAGTTCGGCAAAGTACTTCAGGTGCTCGGCGAGCTGTTGACGAGGATTCACCGGGGCTTCGGGCTTGCTGCCAGGATTGCCTCGACGCGATCGAGAATCACCCCCGCGAGCGCCGGCTTCGACTGGAGCGGCAGCGGCTCGGTGCCGTCGCGGGTCACGAGCGTCGCGACGTTGGTCGCCACTTCGAAGCCAGCGCCGGGCCGCGACACGTCGTTGGCGACGATGAGGTCCGCGTTCTTCGCCCGCAGCTTCTCGCGCGCCCGCGTCTCGGGCGCGCCGGTTTCCGCCGCGAAGCCGACCAGCACCGGTCGGTCCGCCGCGCGCCGCCGCGCGCCCAGTTCGCCCAGGATGTCCGGCGTTCGGACGAAACGAATCGTCAGGCGATCCTCTTCTTTGGGGAACTTGCTCGCCGCGCGTCCCTGCTCGGGCGTGTAGTCGGCGACGGCGGCCGCCATGACGACGGCGTCGGCGTCCGGGTAGCGCGCCATGACGGCCTCGCGCATCTCGGCGGCGCTGCGCACGCGGACGAGCTCGGGCCCGGCCGGCGGCGTCAGTTCGGTCGGGCCGGACACGAGGCACACCCGCGCCCCGCGACGCGCAGCCTCCGCCGCGATGGCGTACCCCATCCGCCCGCTCGATCGGTTCCCGAC
>JBOGJB010000448.1:0-10505 GCA_050745085.1 Vicinamibacterales bacterium | reverse complement strand
GCTCCTGGCAGGAGTCGATCGAGACCAACATCGCCTCGGCCGAGGCCGCCAAGAACGCGAAGTCGACGGGCGAGGTGCTGCACGCGTTCGACTACCAGGCCTACGCCTACCTGCAAGGCGCGCAGGACCAGGCCGCCAAGCGCGTGCTGGACGAGCTGGACGCGGTGGCCCGCACGCTGCCGAGCGACGGCGTCTACGGCCTCGCGGGCGCGTTTGCGTTGGCGGCGATCCCGGCGCGCTATGCGCTGGAGCGGTGCGCCTGGAACGAGGCGGCCGCGCTCGAGCCGCGCCCCGGCCCGCTCGGGTTCACCGAGGCGATGACGCACTTCGCGCGCGCGCTGGGCGCCGCGCGCGGCGGGTCGCCCGCCGCCGCACGCGTCGACATCGATCGGCTGAAGACGCTCGGAGAGAAGCTCGCCGGGATGCAGGACAGCTACTGGGCCGGCCAGGTCGACGTCCAGCGCCGCACGGCGGAAGCGTGGGTGGCCTTTGCTGATGGTCGTCGCGACGACGCGATTGCCATGCTGCGCGCGGCCGCCGAAGCTGAGGACGTTACCGACAAGTCGGCCGTCTCGCCGGGGCCGCTCGCGCCCGCGCGTGAGCTGCTCGGTGAGATGCTGCTCGAAGCCGGCCGACCGAAAGACGCGCTTGTCGCGTTCGAGGCCACGATGGCGAAAGAACCGAATCGGTTTCGCGGCATCGCGGGAGCCATGCGGGCGGCCGAGGCGGCCGGCGATCGCACCCTGGCGGCGAAGCACGCGCGGCAGTTGCTGGAGATCGCGAAGTCGGCCGATTCCGATCGACCCGATCTGGTGCGAGCCCGTCAGCTCGGGGGGAAGACGTAGCCGTGCTCTCCCGCCGGGATTCTCATCAGGCGTCTATTCCAGAAACCGTTGCCTCCACTCGGGCGAGGGCAGGTCGCACGCATCCTTCTTGCCGAACCACCGGTAGCGGCGCGCGGCAAACGAGTCGTAGAACGCGTCGCGCACCGGGCGCGGCACGATCCGCAGCAGCGCTGCGCCGTTCCAGGGGAACCGGAGCCGCGCGGCGATGCGGAGCGCGGCGTCCGAGCGCTCGTAGCAGCGTCCGTCCTCGACGAGGATCAGGCTGTCGAGCGTACCCGGCGTGCGCCCGCAGGCCTCGAGCAGGCGCGTCGCGGCGACGGATTGAAGCGATGCGAATTGAAAGACGGCGTTCCGGTCTTTCGGCAGGATGAAGCGGACCGCGCCGCTGCAGACGTTGCAGACGCCGTCATACAGGACGACTGGGTGTCGTGCCTCGGGGTTCGTGCCTCGTGCCTCGGTTGGTTATGTCGCCTGATCGAGGGCCGCGAGTTGATCGTCGACGGCGGAAAGCGCCTGCTCGAGCATGCGGCGATGCGCCGCGACCGTCGCGCGCTCGAGGTCGTGCACAGTCCGGGCGCGCGTCATCTCGAGGGTCCTGCGGCGATCGTCGCGCTGCGCCTGCTCGACGCTCCACGAGCGCGGGACCGGCGCCGCACGCACCTTCTCGTCCTGCTGCGCCTCGACCGCCTTGCTCTCCCAGCCGCGGGCCATACTGCATCTTAGCATTGCCGCTATTTCTTCTCGACCTTGACGTTGGTTAGCCGCACGGGCTCGCTCGCGTAATCCTCGAGCTCGACCGTGTTGTCCTTCTTGTTGTGGGTGATCTTCGTGGCCACCGACATTTTGCCTTCGCCTTTGCCGTCGCGGTTGACGCGGATCTCGATCAGCGTGAAGGGGTAGTCGATCGTCCGGGGCCGGTTGCGGGCTTCAGCAAAGCCGATGCGCCGGTCGGTCATGATGACGTAGCGCTCGCCGCCCTCGTCCATCTTGAAGTGACGGGCGAAGCGCAAGTCGTAGCCGAGCGTGTTCGGGAAGCGGATCCGGCCGACCGGCCGCGTGTCCTGCAGCGCGTCGAGCAGCTTGTCGGGCCCCTTCTTGAAGAAGGTGTCGATCAGGTTCTGGCGCTCCGTGTCGGTGGACCAGCGGTTGATCGTGATGTCCACGACCGCGTTGGCCCCCGTCCCGATGTTGCTCATATTGATGGCCCAGGCCGTAATGCGGAGCGGAACGCCCGGAAGCTGCCCCGCCACGTTCCCCGCAGCCAGCACGACGCACGCAACGAGCATGTAAGTGAATCTGCGCAGCACAAAAAACCTCCAGCGGGGATTCTAGTCTTAATCGGCTGGCGCACACCTCGCTGAGGAATAATGACATTACCGGCGGCCGGGAGGGGCACGCAATTGCCCTGTAGCCCCAGATGAGCGCTTCGCGGCGAAGCGGATAGAATGTTCCACTTGCCATGATTCAGCTGAACCGTGCGTTACGTGCGGCCGTTCCCATCGTGCTCGTCCTCTGCACCGCCGCTCCCGGCTCCGCGCAGGAGTCGCGCGAGGCCGAGGTCGCGGCGAAGCAGGCGGAAAAAGCCAAGGACCTGAAGCCCTACGTTCCGTCGAGGGCCGAGCGCATCATCGCCGACTTGAGGCGCGAGGCGATCGAGAGGCCCAGCGGCCCGATCCCGATCCTCGACAGTCCATATCGGGGTGGCGGCTTCACCCTCGGAGCCGGCTACCGCCAGTTCTTCGGGGACGCCTCGTTCTGGGACGTCAGAGGCGCCTACTCGATCAAGAGCTATAAGCTGATTGAAGCGTCGACACAGGCGCCTTTGGGCGACCGTGCGCGCGTCGGCCTCCGTGTCGGCTGGCTCGACGCGCCGCAGGTGGCGTTCTACGGGCTCGGCATCGACTCGCCGCGGGAGGCGCGTGCGAATTTCAGACTCAGTGAAGCGTACGCGGAAGGCACCGTCGCGTACCGGCCGCGGCGCTGGATCGTGCTCGACGGCAGCGTCGCGTACGAGGACTACTCGACTGAGGAAGGCCGAGGGTCGTCGCCGTCGATCGAAACCGAGTACACGCCGATCACCGCGCCCGGGCTCGGCGCCAGCCCCGCGTATCTCCATGCGCAGGGGACCGCAGGAATCGACTGGCGGCGGGCTCCCGCATACGCGCGTCGCGGTGGATTCTACGGCGTCACGCTCCACAACTACGCCGAGACCGGTGGTACGACCCTTCAGGGTCGTGCCACGGCTCTCAGCTTCAGCCGCCTCGACGCCGACGTCGTCCAGCACCTTCCCATCCTTCGAGACACGTGGGTGTTGTCTTTCCATGGGCGGATCGAGACGACCCTGGACGACGACGACCTGGTGCCGTACTTTCTGCTGCCGTCGCTCGGAAGCGGTCGCACGCTGCGGGCGTACAAGAGCTGGCGTTTCCGCGATCGGCACAGCATCCTCGGCCAGGCCGAGTTTCGCTGGATTCCGAACCGCCTGGGCATGGATATGGCGCTCTTCTACGACGCTGGCAAGGTCACGAGCCGGCGCGAGGACCTCGACTTCGACGGGCTGAAGAGCGACTGGGGCCTCGGCGTCCGGTTTCACCTGCCCGCGTACACGTTCCTGAGGCTCGAGGCCGCCCGAGGTTCCGAAGGCTGGAAGCTCGTGTTCGCCTCCAGCGCGGCATTCTGAGTATGCGCAAACTGACCTTCGCTCTCAGCGTTCCCGGGATCGTCCTGGGCATCGGCCTGTCGACGGCTCCCTTCTCGGTCGACGGCGCCTCGCCGCGGTTCTACGGCGACGATCCGATCGCGCGCGAGCCGGAGACCCAGGACGCGTCGAGGGTCGAGGAATGGGAGATCGATCTCGCCGCCGATATCCTGCTCAACCTGTTCACACGGCCCGGCGACCCGACTCCGAACGTCCGGGCGCAGAACGTGAACTCGATTGACGAGGTGCCCGACTCGAGCTGGTTCACCAATCGCGTCCATGCGAGGCCGGTCTCGACCGACGAGCTGATGCGCGGCCCCAACACAATCGACGGTCCGGCGCCGGGGCGCTGGACCGTCATCCGGCCCAAGACCGCAGGCATTGCGCCGGGATTCAGGGTCAGGGACGAAAAGGGAGACGTCTGGTTCCTCTCGTTCGACGCGAAGGGTCATCCACGCGCCGCGACGGGCGCGATTGCGGTCGCGTGCCGGCTCTTCTGGGGACTCGGCTACTACCAGGTCGAAAGCTACATCAGCAACCTGCGCTTCGAGAATCTCGAGATGTCGCCTGACGCCCGCATCAGGACGCTGTCAGGGCGCGTGCGCCCCATGACGATGAAGGACGTTCGGCAGGTGCTCAACCGCGCGGAGCCGAGCGCCGACGGATCGTTCAGGGCGCTGGCGGCCCGTGCGATTCCCGGACGCGTGGTCGGCGGCTTTCGCTACCACGGGACCCGCCCCGACGATCCGAATGACGTCATCCCGCACGAGCACCGGCGCGAGCTGCGGGCGCTCAAGGTCTTCGGCGCGTGGACCAACCTGACCGACATGAAGGCAGGCAACACGCTCGACACCGTGATCACGGAGAACGGCCGCAGCATCCTCCGACACTACTTGCAGGACGTCGGCTCGACCTTCGGGACGGGAGCCCTCGAAGCGAAGGACCCGGACGACAGCTACGAGTACCTGTACGAGGGAGCGCCTCTCTTCAAGCGCCTCGTGACGCTGGGCTTCTACATCCGGCCGTGGCAGGTCATGGGGTATCCGAAGGCGCCCGAGATCGGCCGGTTTCAGGGAGATCGCTTCGAGCCAGACGACTGGCGGCCGCGCGTCCCGGTGAGCGCGCTGCTCCATGCCGGGGAGGACGATACGTTCTGGGCGGCGCTGCGCGTGGTGGCGTTCAGCGACGACATGATCCGCGCGGCGGTGAAGACCGGACAATACGGGGATCCGGCGTCCGAGCAGCACCTGTCCGATTCGCTCATCAAGCGGCGCGACAAGATCGGCCGCGTGTACCTGACGAAGATTAATCCCGCTGATCGGTTCTCGCTCGCCGCCGACGGAACCATGACCTTTGAGAACGCGGCGGTGCGGGCGGGATTCGCAACCGCACCGGCGAGCGGCTATAAAGCGGCGTGGCACCGCTTCGACAACGCCGCGGGAACCGCGACGGCCATCGGCGAGACGGCCTCGCCGACCGAGCGGCTCCAGGCGCCCGCAGGCCTGCCGTCCGCCAACGGCACGTTCGTCAAGGTCTCCGTCAGCGGCGTCGACCCCGGTCACCCTGCCTGGGCGCGACCCGTCGACGTGTACTTCAGGCGCACCGCCGGCGGCTGGACGCTCATTGGCCTGGACCGGCTGCCAGCCGCAGAGGAACGCAGATAAACGCAGATCGGCGGATGCTGCCGTGAAGGTGAGCGAAGTCGTCCAGCGCGCGCCGACACTGTCGCGGCCGTACCGCATCGACGACGAGCGCAGGTTCCGGCTGATTCTCGAACCTTCACGGTTCGTTGGAGTCTGGACGTCGCGCTTCGAGAAAGGCGATGTCCTCGGCGTCACCCGGCGACGAGCGTTGAGTCTTGGCGATCTTCTTGAGATGCAGGAGATCGCGCTCCGATGCGACGTGAAACACGTACGAGCGAACCTTGGTTCGCGTCGCGCGGTCGGCGAGCGTCGCCGCGGGGACGGGATAGTCGAACAGAAGATCGATCCGCAGGCTCGTCTGGGGATTGAGGAAATAGGCGCTCGCGGGCGCGTCGAGGCGAAGACGGATGGATGCGACCTTGCGATTGCGGATCGTCGAGATCACGTCTCCCCCCTCGCTCAGACGGGCCGCCAGCTCGAGGCCCCGGTCGTAGAACACATCGACTGTACGCTCGAGGCGGTCGCCCGGCTGAGCGACGACGAAATCGAAGTCGCGCGTCACCCGTCGCGAGCCGAGCATCACCAGGGCCATACCGCCCACCAGAACCGGTCCGAGCCCAAGGTCGCGCAGCGCCTGGACGATTGCGCCCACCTCATCGAGGTAGTCGACCGGGCCTGGCATGTCACGGCTCGGCAGGATAGATTCCGGGCAAACGACCTTCGAAGGCGCGCAGTCGCGTCACGTGAGGGGATTGTCCCCGCAGTTCGACGAACGCGGCCGCGTATCGAAGATTGTCGGCGATGCGCCGCGCCGCGCTGAGCGAGTGTAGCCGAGCCTTGCCCCCGAGCGACGCTATGCGTCGTCTGTCCTCGACAGACAGCCGCCGGGCGCGCATGCGTCCCCCTCGACGCCCCAGGGCTCTGGCGATCTCGCGAGGATTCATGAGGTAATTATACTTAGCGCTAAGCATGGACGCAACGGAAGCGGCTCGTGCGTCCCCGGGACCGCGGCAGCGACGGTGCGCACGCTCGTGGCCAGCGCCCGCCGCAGGCACGTCATCCGGTCGTCCTTCAGGGGGCGGTCGCGGTCACGTGGCCGGCTGACCTTCCATACCGGTGACACGCCGGTCCGGCGCGCCGCCGTCAGCGCGAGCCGGAACGGGAGACGATAACGGCGGGACTACCGCGTTCTCATTTCTTGTGCTTGGGCGGATAACGCTTGATCATCTCGCGCACGCCCTCGCGGATGCGGGCGGCGCGGCCGAGAGTCACACGACTCGTCTGGTAAGCCATCACTCCACCGCCCGCAAGCCCGCATTCTACGTTAAACGTGCGTCCCATGGCAGAGCGGCGCGACGTCTGCGCGTGCATGACCGTGTCCGACCGTGAATGACCGCGACACGCCTGAGGAATCAGAAAACGGAGGAAACGGAGGTTTCGGAGGCAGTCACGCTGTCGGGGTCTCTCGGGCCGTCGCGCCGACGGCCCGCGGATCAGATCACGCTCCATCAGACTTCATCCGCGTAATCCGTGGCCCACAACCTCCGTTGACCTCCGTTACCGTTTAATTCCCTCGAGCGTGACACGTGCAATCAGCAGAATCAGAAGAATCAGCTGTCCTCAGATCTCAACCTTCCAGCGAACCGTGAAGAACGCCCGCGTTTCCGATCCGAGCAGGAACGGATCGACGAGCTGCAGATCGGCGGTCAGCTTGCTCCACCCGGTCGGCGCGAACGTGTAGTAGATCTCGAACCCCTGCTCCTTTCGGATCCGCACCAGCGGCTCGAGCGTGGTCTGCAAGTCGTGGCTCAGCCCGCTGTAGGAGTAGCCCACCCCGAAAGTATCGTTCGCTCGACCTTGAAAGGGCACGTTGCCGGCGAACCCCGCGTGCGCGAAGGTATCGACGAAGTTGGGGTTGCCGTCGGTAACGGCGAACATCCCGAATACGCCCCGGCCCTGCTTGGTCGTGGCATCCTGCACGAGGTACTGATCGAACGTGAAGTTGAGCGTCCAGGCGCCTTGCTCCTCCGCGAGCGGCACGTTGAAGATCGGAAGAAGCGCGAACCTGGTCTGGTCGAGCGACGTCGCGGTGATCGAGCTGAACTCGCCTCCCACGCTGTAGTGTCCTGGCAGCTTGAACGGCTGAACGGGCAGCCGCACGTCCCACATGAACGTCGCCCCGTTGTCGAAGAACCCGTCCTCGGTCGATTCGATCAGGCCAACGGTGACCGTCGGTTCGAGGTTCCTGAGAAACACCGCGATCACGCCTTCGGCGACCGGCGGGATCGTCCGCGCCCAGATCGGCGGCGCTACGAACGCCATGTTCATGAACTTGTTGAGCCCCTCCCCGCCGGTAAACGGCTTCACGTACAGGTCTACCGTGTCGAAGCGGCCGAAGTTCAAGGCCATCCGGGTGTCGAACAGGTAGGTGCCGTAGAGACTGCTCACCTGGATGTGCTCGCCTTCGGCCTCGGGGAACACAAGCGCCGCACTCGTCGGCAGCAGCGTGCCGCCCGCCAGCAGCGGCGTGTCCCCGTACCGGAACTTTACGTGCGAAGTGACCGACAACCCTTTGGCCACGTAGTTGCTCAGGTCGCTGCCGAACCTGAAATCGAGTTTGCCACCGTAGTCGAACCCGCGGTCGTTGTCTCCCGCCGGTGCCCACTCGAAGAACTGCGTGAAGTCGACGTCGACCTTGACGCCCTTGTCCCCCATCTCGGTGCGCGCGCCGCCCCAGTCGCCGAGGAGCCTCTCGCGCGTGAGCCAGTCGTTCGCCGTGGCCGGCTGCGACGGCGGTGGGGCGGCGTTCTGGGCGAGCGCGGGGGTTGCGGCCAACCCGCACACCACGAACGCCACCACGCGATATCGGAATGCTGAAAGCTGCATGACCGGTAAGGTGTACGGTACCGCACCGTTTCACGCAAGCTGGACCTTGGTCTCACGACAGGCAGGACACGCCGGCCCGACGTACACCGACCGAACGTTCAGGCGTCCACGGGCTCGTCATCTGGGCAGTCCGGGCTGTGGATCCCCTGTCGGCTGTACGCCGGACCGGAGCTTTCAACCTACCCGGTCGCCGAGGAGCGATCCATTGGACCTTTGGCCTAGAAGCAGAACCGCAGGACGAGCCGTACGGTGCGCGGCAGCGTGGGATGGAAGTGGAGGGACGACGGGCGTGGTGCGGTTCAATGCAGTCCGCACGGCGCGTAACGGCTTTAATAGCACTATCAATAAGGCTATAATAGCTAGATGAAACGCGCGAGCGTGACCGAGGCCAAGAACCGCCTGAGCGCGCTCCTCGACCGGGTCCGGCACGGGGAGAGCGTCATCATCGAAGACCGCGGCGTGCCCGTGGCGAGGCTCGAATCCGTCCTCGGCGCCACGTCTCCCGAGGGCACGACCGGACGGCTGGCCCGCCTCGAGCGCCAGGGGCTGCTCCGTCGGCCGGCCGCGGCCGCGCCGACCAGGCTGCTCCGCACGCGCCCACCCCGCCCCCGGCGCGGCGCCCGGCTGAGCGACGCCCTCCTCGCCGAGCGCCGGGGCGGACGGTGAAGTTCTGGGACAGCTCGGCGATCGTCCCCCTGCTGGCCGAGGAACCCAAGACGGCCGGCGCGCGCGAGCTCTACCTGAGCGACGCCGAGGTCGTCGTCTGGTGGGCGACGCCGGTCGAGTGCGCCTCGGCGCTCGCACGCCTCGAACGTGACGGCGGGCTGGAACCAAAGGACGTCGGGGCCGCACTCCGGCGTCTCGACGCACTCGCGCGAAGCTGGATCGAAGTCGAGCCGCACGACGAGCTGCGGGAAACGGCGCGCCGGTTTCTCCGCGTGCACCCGCTCCGGGCCGCCGACGCCCTCCAGCTCGCCGCGGCGTACCTTGCCGCCGAGCGGCGCCCCCCGACCCTCACGATGGTGACGATCGACGATCGCCTTCAGGAGGCCGCGGCGAAGGAAGGCTTCGTCCTGGCCGACCTGTAGCCGGTCGACCTCTTGGCGCGCGGTCACTCTCAGAACCCTGCGTGCCGCAGCGCAGCCGCGTAGGTCTCTGGCGTGTTGCAGTTCTGAAAGCTCTCAAAGGCCGGATCCACGTCACGCAGTTCCTCCGGAAGGACCGTCCGTGCGCGGACACGCGCGACGAGATCCGACACCCGCAGGCGTCGCCCCGCGACGAGCGCGTCGGCGACGTCGGCGACCGCGCGGCTGTAGACCGCCGCGGTCGTCATCGCGTGGCAATCGATCGACGGGACGGCGGCGTCGTAGCCGACGCTGAGATCGAGCAGCCGCCGAATCAGTGCGGGCCGGAGAAACGGCGCGTCGCACGCAGTGACGAACGCGCGGTCACCCGCGATGTGCCGCAAGCCGACGGCGATACCCGCCAGCGGACCGAGGCCTTCGGCCGAATCGCGCACTGCGGCGCGATCGCAGTCATCAGGGAGCGCCTGCCCTTCCCGCGCCACGAGCACCACGTCCTCGGCCGCCAGTCGTACCAGCCGGACGACGCGCGCGAGGAGCGTTTCGCCGCCGAACGGCAGCCACGCCTTGTCGCGTCCCATGCGTGTCGAGCGCCCGCCGCACAGCACGATGGCTGAGTGAGCCACGCCTTATATAATCGCCCGCTTGATCATTATTCTGATGGGCGTCTCCGGATCGGGCAAGACGACGATCGGACGGCTGCTCGCCGACGATTTGGGCTGGGAGTTCCTCGAGGCGGACGAGTTTCACCCGGCGGCGAACATCGACAAGATGCGGCGCGGCATCCCGCTCGACGACGCGGACCGCAATCCGTGGCTCGCGGCGGTCGCAGCGGCGCTCGAAGCGCGCACGAGCGCGGGTAGGAACGCGATTCTGGCATGCTCCGCGCTCAAACACGCGTACCGGAAGCGGCTGCGCGTCAGCCCGGAGGTCCGCTTCGTCTACCTGAAGGGCACCTACGCGGAGATCGAGGACAGGCTCGAAGACCGGCGCGGGCACTTCTTCTCACCCGAGTTGCTCGACAGTCAGTTCGACACGCTGGAGGAACCGCGTGACGCGCTGGTCGTCGATATCTCGAACACCCCATCCACCATCGTTCAGCAGATCACGCGCGGCCTGGGGCTCAATCGACAATAATCGTCAATCCCCAATCATCAATCGTCAATCAATCCCCAATTGCTAATCCTCAATCCGGCAATGGGGTATTCCACCCCCCAACTTCCTTGACCAGCGCATCCGCCTCAGGAGGCCCCCACGTGCCCGGCGTGTACTCGTACATCGGACTCGGGCCGTGGATGACGGGATCGACGATCGCCCACGCCGCTTCGACGACGTCCTGGCGGGCGAAGAG
>JBOGJB010000447.1:0-6360 GCA_050745085.1 Vicinamibacterales bacterium | reverse complement strand
GCGGGGTACTGCTTCTGCAGCAGGTTCAGCAGGTTGGCGGTGGCGCCGATCCTGAGGAGCCGCTTGACCGAGTCGAGGACGATATCGAGTCTGCGCTGAGCCGCCATGACGGTCGTGTCCTGGGTTTTTAAAACTCCTTATTTTACATGGGAATCCAGGGAATCCGGAATCGAGAATACAGAATCCAGAATCCAGAAGGAGGATCGGGGAGCGCGGACCGAGGTCGCAACGGGGCGGCGGCCTCGGCACCCACGTCTCGTGGAGGCCGAGGCCGTCGCGTCGGTTAGAACGAGAACTTCACCGCGAACTGGAAGTTCCGCATCGGATCGGCATTGAAGTACGCCGTCGAGTTGATCCGGCCGGCGTTGGAGCGCGTCTCACCTGGGATGCCGACCTCCGAGTCGGGGTTGCCGAGATTGACCGTGTTGAAGAGGTTCACCGCCTCGATTCGCAGCTCGACCCGGCGGGCAGCGCCGAGATCGAAATGCTTGAACAGCGAGGCGTCGGTGCGCCAGTACCCCGGCCCGCGCAGCGAGTTGCGCTCCATATTGCCGAACGTGCCGCGGGCCGGCCGCTCGAAGGCGCTGCCTGACGAGCCAATCGGGGTCGTGTTGAACCACTGCTCCTTCGTTTCGGGCCCGCTCGTGTCGCCGATGACGTTCGGCCGGTTGGGCCCGGTGTCGCGATCCGCGCCGGCACCGGCGTAGTTGACGTCGAACGGCAGCCCGCTCTGGATGATGGTGTTCGTGTTGAACTGCCAGCCGCCGACCACCGCGTCAACTCCTGGTGAGACGTCTGTCAGGTAGCGCTTGCCCCGCCCCACCGGAATTTCTGCCACGAGCGACAGCACGAAGTTGTGGATCCGGTCCCACCCCGGCGGGCCGTAGTTGAGGTCGCTGTCGAACAGGCCGCGGTGCTCCGGAAGGTTCGCTTCGAAATAGCCGCCGTCATGCTGACGCGCCCGCTGAAGCGTGTAGTTCACTTTGACCGAATAGCCGTCCGAGAAGCGCTTGTTGAACTTCGCCTGCAGCGAGTCGTACCGGTTCGTGGCGCAGTTGCAAAAGAAATCGATCCCCTGCGTCCAGCCGAACTTGTTGAAGAACGGCCGGCGACTGTTCCGCGGGACGCCCTGCAGGAAGCCCTGGATGGTCGCCTGGTTGATGTCGAATGCCGGTCCGTCGCCGGCGAAGACGCGCTGGCCCCTGTTGCCGACGTAACCGACTTCAATGGACATCGTGTCGCTCAACTGGCGCTGGACGACGAAGTTGTAGGCATCGACCTGTGGCGGCCGCTGCTGCTCGGGGAGCGCCCGGGTGAACACGCCGTCGGGCAGCGGGAACGTGCCGTCGGACGGGACGGCCGGAAAGACCGCCGGCGTCGGCCCGGAAGCCAGCGTGAAGACGCGATCGAAGTTCGACGGGGCGCGCAGCTCCTGCACAGCAAGCACCGGCAGGTTCTGCGTGACGCTGTGGCCGAAGAGCGAACCGAACACGCCGATGTCGTAGCTCCGCCCGTAGCCCGCGCGCAACACGGTCCGCTCGTCAATCTGATACGTCGCGCCCACGCGCGGCGCCCAGTTCAGGCGATTCTCCACGTCGCCATTCAGCCCGACGCCGCCGACGCCCACCACTCTGATTTCGCCCGTGCCCAGATCGAGGAAACCAGCGTTGCCGGGCTCGTTGATGGTCTGTGGGTTGATCACGTCGAGGCGGAGCCCGTAGTTGAGCGTCAGCTTCTCGTTCACGCGCCAGGTGTCCTGCGCGTAGTAGAAGTGCCGCCACTGGCGTTCGCGGGCGTCCGTGTTCGGGCTGACGTACCGTCGGAAGTTCGTTACGTCGCCGATGAGGAACGTCGCCAGCCCCAGACCGCCCGAGCCGGCCAGCGAGGTCCGGTCGCTCTCGAAGGTGAGCTCGCCCGAACGGTGCGCGTCGCTCGGCACGCGCAGGTTGTACGCACGCCGGACGTCGATCCCGAACTTGAAACTGTGGTTGCCATAGAACTTGGTCAGGTTCCCCACGACCTGGAACTGCTTCTCGTCCTGGTCGAGCGGGCAGTTGCAACGGTTGACACCGAGGCCCGAGCCGAAGTTGAACCCGCCGGCCGGCCCGTCGACGAACCCCGCCGGCAGGCCCGAGCTGAACGTGCTGTCGAGATTGAGTCCGGGAATCCCGGCGTCCTGCGCCGGCCGCGTGCCGAAGTCGAACGGCAACACGTTGACCTTGTACTTGAAGAACCCGAAGCGGAAGTCGCCCAGCATCGTATCCGAGAACGTGCGGTCGATCCCGAAGGCCAGGCTCTGGTTGCGAACGTCCGAGACGCCGCCAAGGCTCACGAGCTCCTGGCCGCCGCCCTGGCCGAACGACGTCGGGCCGTCCCGGAAAAAGTCCCCGAGGCTGTATCGGGCAAACGTATTGAGGCTGTCGCTGAGGCGCCCGTCGACGCGGACGTTGATCGAGTTCTCGTCGAACGACTCCGACCCCGAGGCGACGTAGTTGTCGCGCGTGCCGTTGTCGCGCCCCGCCGCATTGGGCGACGGAATCAGCCTGAGCAGCGCCTGCGCCTGTGGGGACAGCCGGCCCGACGGGATGACGTTGTTCGGGAACTGCTGGCCGGTCTGCGGATCGTAGATGTTGACCCCGTACGCCCGGAGATCCCCGTTTCGCGCCGCAGCGGTCGGCACCGACAGCAGGCGGTTCCCGCCTTGCGTGCTCCGCGTGCCCTGGTAGTCGCCGAAGAAGAACCATTTGTTCTGCACGATCGGCCCGCCGATCGAGCCGCCGAACTGGTCGCGGGTCGTTTCCGGCAGGAATTCACCCGTGATCGGATCGGGCTGAAACTGCGTGAACGGGTTGCGCGATTGGAAGCGATCGCTCAGGTGGAACTCGAAGGCGCTGCCGCGATACGAATTCGTCCCCGATTTGGTCTGCACCGAAATGACCCCGGCAGTCGCCTGCCCGAACTCGGCGTCGTAGTTCTGCGAGGTGATTTTCGTCTCGCCAATCGATTCCAGCGTCGGGTTGATCACGATGATGCCGAGGATCGGGTCCCGATTCTCGGTGCCGTCGAGCTGGTAACCGGTCCCGCTGAAGTGCTGGCCGTTCACCATCGTCTGAGTGGAGCCCTGGGGGTTCTCGCTCGCCGCGTGCTGCCACTGCAGCTGCTGGGTGCCGGGAGTCAGCAGCACGAACTTCGTGAAGTTGCGGTCGAGGACCGGGAGGTCGGAGATCTGCCTCGTATCGAACCGCGTGGCCACATCAGCCCGGTCCGTCGTCAAGAGCGTGGAGCCGCCCGTCACTGTGATCTGCTCGGCGACCTGCCCGACTTCCAGCGTCAGATCGACCGGGGTCTGGGAGTCGACGCTCACGTCGACCTTGGGCACGACCGCCGTCTTGAAGCCGGAGAGCTCAGCCTTGACCTCGTAGACGCCCGGCAGCAGCCGCTCCTTGGTATAGCGGCCGGAGTCGTTCGAGAGCACCGAGTCCGCGGTCTTCCGCTCGACGCTCGTGATGGTGACGGTCACTCCGGGCAGCACGCCGCCCGATGCGTCCTTGGCGATTCCGCTGATGCTCCCGTACACCGCCTGCGCCGCAGCAGTCACAGGCGCGAGGAGCGCGAGGACGAGACACAGAGCACCCGGGACTCCCACAACCCCTCTCATTGGACCCTCCCGATTTGGCAAACGCGCGCGTTCCCCCGGTCGTCTCGAGAGCGAGGCATCGTAGTGAGCGGCGGCGCCTGCGGTCAAGTGAATTACAGAAATGGTTTAGTTGACCGGTTAAGTTGCCTCGGCTGTGCTAAAAAGAACACCACCGTGGGGCACTTCAGGCTCGGCCGGCTGGGCGCGATTGTGCCATGCGTGGTCGCGCTGGCGCAGACTGCAACCTTCCCGCTCCCTGCCGGCGTCGAGCGATTCGAGTTCCGTTCCAGCGGCCTCCGCTTGGCTCGCCGGGTGACGCCCGGGGCCTTTTTCGACGTCGTTGGCCGGCGAGCGGCGGCGTTCGGATACGAAGCGGGGCCGCTCGAAGTGTGGGTCTACCCGCTGAAGCTCCTCGACGACTTCCGGTTGTCGTTCGCGCTCGAAGGCTACCCGCTCGAGATCGATGGCCTCGACGTCATCGCGTCGATCGAGGCACGCCCGGAAGCGACGGTCTTCACGTACGCCCACGCGGCGTTCACTGTTCGTCAAGTGGCGTACGTGCCAATCGACGAGCCGGGACTCGTCATGCTCCTGGACGTGACGACTACGGTGCCGATGCGAATCACCGCGGCGTTCCGGCCGCGGCTCCAGCTGATGTGGCCGGCCGGGCTGATGACGCCCAGCGTCGGCTGGAACCCCGACGCGCACGCCTACTCGATCACCGAAGAAACCGGGCGCTTTGCCGGAGCGATCGGCTCGCCGGGCGCGCGCGATCTGTCGTTGATGCCGTATCAGGAGGAGCCTCGCGACGTACCGCTGCGCTTCGTGCGCGAGACCACCCCCGAGGAGGCCCGGCGAACGTTCATTCCCGTCATCATCGCCGGAAGCGTGAACGGCCAGCGCGACGCGGAGGCGGCCTACAGGCGGCTCCTTGCCGGCGCGCGCGAGCTGTACAAGAAGAACGTTCGCTACTACGATGAGCTTCTCGGCGAGACGACGGAGATCCAGGTGCCGGACGCGCGGCTGACGCGAGCGTTCGCGTGGGCGACGGTGGGCGTCGACAAGGGCTTCGCGACCAATCCCTTTCTGGGCACCGGTCTCGTGGCGGGATTCCGCACGTCGGGAGCGAGCGAGCGGCCGGGGTTCGCCTGGTACTTCGGCCGCGACTCGATGTGGACCGTCCCGGCGATGACCTCGACCGGCAATTTCGCCGGCGCGCGAGCGGCGCTCGAGTTCCTGAGGAAATACCAGAGAAAAGACGGCAAGATCCCGCACGAGATCTCCCAGAGCGCGACGCTCGTGCCCTGGTTCACCGACTACCCGTACGCGTGGGCCAGCGCGGATGCGACCCCGCTGTACGTGATGGCGCATGCGGACTACTGGAACGCGACCGGCGACCGAGAGTTCCTCGCGGCGAGCTGGGACTCGATCGTGCGGGCCTACCGTTACACGGCCGGAACCGACAGCGACGGCAACGGGCTGCCGGAGAACACCAACGTCGGGCACGGGTGGGTGGAGGGAGGGGCGCTCTACCCCCCGCACGAAGAGATCTACATGCAGGGGATCTGGATCGAGGCCACGCGTCGCCTTGCCGATCTGGCCCGTGTCATGCGCGACGCCGCGCTCGCGGCCGAAGCGCGTCAAATCTCCGAGCGCACGCGCGAGATCACCGAGAAGACCTACTGGCTCCCCCAGCGGCACGGCTACGCGTTCGCGACCAAGCGACCACAGACCCGGCCGTCGCCGGCCGAGCCTGGACCGGGCCGCGACCGCCGCCAGCGCCGCCTGGACGCGCTCGCTGGAGCCACGCTCGTCGACGAGGACACGGTGCTGCCGGCCGTCGCGCTCTGGTGGGGCGCCCTGGCCGAGCCACGTGCGCAGCAGCAGATCGATCGGCTCGGCGCCGGCGACCTCGCGACCGATTGGGGCGCGCGAATCCTCTCGGCGCAGAGCGAGCTGTACGATCCGTTGTCCTATCACTACGGCTCGGTGTGGCCGCTCTTCACCGGGTGGGTGTCCATGGCGGCCTATCGCTACGGCCGCCCTCACGTCGGGTATCAGGCGCTGATGGCCAACGCGCTCCTGACCGAATCGGGTGCGCTCGGCTACGTCACGGAGCTCCTTTCGGGCGACTTCAACGCCGCGTTCGGACGATCGTCGCATCATCAGATCTGGTCCGAGGCCATGGTCGTGACGCCGCTTATGCGGGGCTTGATGGGCATCTCGGTCGAAGAGGGCGGCGCTGTGCTGCGGTTCGCGCCGCAAGTGCCGGTCGACTGGGATCGCATGGCGGTGAAGCGGGTGGCGGCAGGTCCCGGCCACTACGATCTCGAACTGCGGCGCGGGCGCGGCGAGATGCGGGTGGCCGTCGAGCGGACGCCGCAACCGTCAGGTCCATCGCTCGAGCGCGTGATCGTGGCCCCGGCGTTTCCGCTCGACGCCACGGTACGAGCGGTTCACGTCAACGGACGGAAGACGGCGTTCGCGGTGCAGCGGATCGGCGACGTCCAGCGGGCCGAGGTCGTCATTGAGCGCCCAGCACCGACAACCGACGTACGATTCGAGCACACCGAAGGGACCGACGTCTGGCGCACAATCGAGCGACCTCGTCCAGGCGCGAGCAACGAGGGGCTCCGGATCCTGCGCTCGCGCGCCGATCGCGACGCGCTGCGGCTGACGCTCGAGGGCCTCGGCGGCCGCACCTACCCGCTGCGCGTCCGCTC
>JBOGJB010000446.1:0-5294 GCA_050745085.1 Vicinamibacterales bacterium | reverse complement strand
GGGGTGGGGCCCCAGCGCAAAACGGAAAAACGATGGCTGTACTCATCGACAAGAACACGCGCCTCCTAGTCCAGGGCCTTACCGGCCGCGAAGGGACGTTTCACGCGAAGGCCGCCGCGGCCTACGGGACGACGGTCGTCGGGGGCGTCACGCCCGGCAAGGGCGGGACGACGCACGAGGGGTGGCCGATCTTCGACACGGTTGACGAGGCGGCGCGCAAGACCGGCGCGAACGCGTCGGTCATCTTCGTCCCGCCGCCGTTCGCCGCGGACGCGGTGATGGAGGCGGCGGACGCCGGCCTGCCGCTGGCCGTGTGCATCACCGAAGGGATTCCCACGCTCGACATGATGCGCGCGCTGACGTTCCTCGCGTCGCGGAAGACGCGCCTGATCGGGCCGAACTGTCCCGGCCTGATCACGCCGGAGGAGGCCAAGGCCGGCATCATCCCGGGCCACATCTGCAAGCGCGGGCGGGTTGGCATCGTGTCAAAGAGCGGCACGTTGACCTACGAAGCCATCCACCAGCTCACGCGGCTCGGCCTCGGCCAGACCACTTGCATCGGCATCGGCGGCGACCCGCTGATCGGCACGACGTTCATCGACGCGCTCGAGTTGTTCTCGAAGGACCCCGAGACGGAAGCGGTCGTCATGATCGGCGAGATTGGCGGTTCAGCGGAGGAAGAGGCGGCCGCCTGGATCGAGGAGCAATTCCGCAAGCCCGTCGTCGGGTTCATCGCCGGCCAGACCGCGCCGCCGGGGCGCCGCATGGGACACGCGGGGGCGATTATCGCGGGCGGAAAAGGGACGGCCGGGGAGAAGATGGCGGCGCTGGAGCAGGCGGGCGTCAGCGTCGTGAAGTCGCCGGCCGACATCGGCGCCGCGGTCGCCAGTCGCCTGAATGACAGACGCGCCAGGCACACGGAACCCTCCAGGCACGAGACCCGAGGCACTCTTTAGGCACGAGGCACGAGGCACGAGGCACGAGGCCCGAGGCACTGTTATAATTTCTTATATGTCAGCGCCGAATGTCGCGGTCCAGGAGGCCGTGTCCCAAGCGGCGGCCCGCCGGGTCGTCAACGATTTCAGCATCCAGGTCGCCACGGTCAACGGATCGGGCAGCCAGACGGCCAACCTCGTCCTGCTGCGCTCGATCTTTCAGATGGGCGTGCCGGTCTCGGGCAAGAACCTCTTCCCGTCGAACATCGCCGGGCTCCCGACCTGGTACACCATCCGCGCGAACAAGGACGGCTGGGTCGGGCGCAAGAAGGAGATCGACTTCCTGGTCGCGATGAACCCGGAGACGGCGAAGGAAGACGTCCTCACGCTCGAGGCGGGGGCCGCCGTCGTTTACGACGAGCCGCTGAAGCTCAATGCGCTCAGGAGCGACCTGGTCTTCTACCCGGTGCCGTTCGACAAGCTCGTGGCGCCGGTCTGCCCGGACGCGAAGCTCCGCCGGCTCGTCCGGAACATGATCTACGACGGGATCCTGTCGCGCCTGCTCAACGCGGACCTCGCCCAGATGGACAAGGCGCTTCGCAGGCAGCTCGGGAAGAAGGCCAAAGCGATCGAGCTGAACCTCAACGCGCTCCAGGCCGGGCTCGAGTACGCCTCGCAGAACCTCGAAAAGCGCGATCCGTTCTGGATCGAGCCGATGGAGAAGACCGGTGGGATGATTCTCGTCGAGGGCAATCAGGCGGGCGCGCTCGGATGCGTGATGGCTGGCTGCACGGTCGTCGCGTGGTACCCGATCACGCCCTCGTCTTCGCTGCCCGAAGCCATGATCGGGTACATGCGGAAGTACCGCATGGACAAGGACAGCGGCAAGGCGACGTTCGCGATCGTGCAGGCGGAGGACGAGATTGCCGCGCTCGGCATGGTGCTCGGCGCGAGCTGGGCCGGCGCGCGCGCGATGACGTCGACCTCCGGGCCCGGCATCTCGCTGATGTCGGAGTTCGCCGGCCTGTCGTACTACGCGGAAGTCCCGGGCGTCGTCTTCGATATTCAGCGCGTCGGGCCGTCCACGGGCCTGCCGACACGCACGGCGCAGGGAGATATCACACTCGCCGCGCTGAACTCGCACGGCGACACGAAGCACGTCCTCCTCATCCCGGCCTCGGTGGACGAGTGCTACCAGATGGCGATGGACGCGTTCGACCTCGCAGAGCGCCTGCAGACGCTCGTCTTCGTGATGAGCGACCTCGACCTCGGTATGAACACCTGGATGGCGGATCCGTTCCCGTATCCGACGAAGCCGATCGACCGCGGCAAGCTGCTGACGCCTGACGCGGTGAAGCGCATGGGCGGGCAGTTCGGCCGTTACATGGACATCGACGGCGACGGCATTCCGTACCGGTCGATTCCGGGCGACGGCATGCCGTCGTACTTCGCCCGCGGGTCGGGCCACAACGCGCGCGGCCAGTACAGCGAGCGCCCGGACGACTATCAGAACAACCTGGATCGCCTCGTGCGGAAGTTCGAGACGGCGAAGACGATGGTCCCGAAGCCGATCGTGGACGAGCAGACCGGGGCGGAAATCGGGTTCGTGGCGTATGGCACGAGCCACTGGGCGGTCGAGGAGAGCCGCGACCAGCTCGCGCGCGAGACCGGCCTCAAGACGTCGTACCTGCGGCTGCGTGCGTACCCGTTCACGCCGGAGCTGGAGGCGTTTATCGAGCGCTACCCGCGCGTCTACGTCATCGAGCAGAACCGCGACGCGCAGATGCTGTCGCTCATCAGGATGGACCTTCCCGCCACGCTCTCCGGCCGCTGCCGGAGCGTGTTGCACTACAACGGCCTGCCCATCGACGCGCGGTCGATCACCGACGACGTCCTGGTGCAGGAGGGCATGAAGGCGCCTGAAGCGCACCACGCGGCCGAGTTCGCGGGCGGCGCGGCGGGGGTCGGGGGAGAGTAGGCGCGCTGCGCGCATTGTGGATGGCGGATTGTGGATTGAAACTCGCGATTGCGGATTGATAAGGCCACGACGATGAACACCGTAGCGCCAGGACCCGGAAAAAAGGTCAACCGTATCGGGCTTGAGATGCAGCCCTACCGCGGCGGCAAGACGACGCTGTGCGCCGGGTGCGGGCACAACGCGATCTCCGAGCGCATCATCGACGCCTTCTTCGAAATGGGGGTCGATCCGGGCCAGGTCATCAAGCTCTCCGGGATCGGCTGCTCGAGCAAGAGCCCGGCGTACTTCATGGGCGGGGCGCACGGCTTCAACTCCGTGCACGGCCGGATGCCGTCGGTCGGCACCGGCGCCATGCTGGCGAACCGGAAGATGATCGCCATCGGAGTGTCGGGGGACGGCGACACCGGCGCGATCGGCATCGGCCAATTCGTCCACCTGATGCGCCGCAACCTGCCGATCATTTACATCATCGAGGACAACGGCTGCTACGGCCTCACCAAGGGGCAGTTCTCGCCGACGGCGGACCTCGGCTCGAAGCTGAAGAACGGCGTCCTCAACGACCTGCCGCCGATCGACACCTGCGCGCTGGCGATCCAGCTCGGCGCGACCTTCGTCGCGCGGTCGTTCTCGGGGGACAAGAAGCAGCTCCTCTCGATCCTCAAGGCGTCGCTCAGCCATCGCGGCACGTGCATGATCGACGTGCTCTCGCCGTGCGTCACGTTCAACGACCACGAGGGGTCCACGAAGAGCTACGCCTACGTGAAGGACCATGACGAGCCGCTCGGCGAGGTCAGCTTCGTGCCGTTTTTCGAGGACATCTCGATCGAGTACGACCCGGGGACGTCCCGGGAAGTGGTGATGCACGACGGGTCGAAGCTGTATCTGAAGAAGGTGGCTGAGGACTACGACCCGACGGACCGGATCGCGGCGATGCGCCTGCTCCACGAAACGGCGCGGCGCGGCGAGTTCGCCACCGGCGTCCTCTACGTCGAGCCGGACCGCGACGATTTTATCGAGCTGCTGAACCTCGTGGACGAGCCGCTCGCCACGCTGCCGCTCGACCGTATCCGCCCGGACAAGGCCGCGCTGGACGAAATCAACGAGAGCCTTCGCTAGTTAGGGCCTCGGACCTCGGGCCTCGTTCCTCGGGCAGTGCCTCGGGGCTCGTGCCTTGTGCGCGGCGCGGGCCTTGGGACTCGCAAGCGCTTCGCCCAAGGCCCGAGGCACTACCTACCCCTGACTCTCGTCCTCGTTCGCCCCTATCTCATCCTCGGCAACCGCGACCGGATCACTCGGGAGGCCCTGCTCATTCACGCCGGGCCCATGGGGGTTGGCGTTCTGGGGCTGATCGGGCCGATCGCCCTCGACTGCGCCCTTGTGAACGTCCGGATCGTCAATGCTTCCTGTGCCGCGCGGCCCCACCCCCGCGGCCTGCCACGCTCCGGGGCCTGTCTTCGATTCGATCATGGTGTCCCCCTATAATTGTCAGGATATGGAACGGACATTGGCCATCATCAAGCCGGACGCGGTTGGACGGGGGCTTGCCGGCCAAATCATTCAACGCATCGAGGAGTCCGGATTCCAGATTCGTGCCATGCGGCTGGTTCGTCTGTCGAAGGCTGAGGCGGAGGGGTTTTACGCCGTCCACCGGGAACGCCCGTTCTTCAGGAGCCTGACCGAGTTCATGTCGTCGGGCCCCGCGATCGTGCTGGCGCTCGAAGGCCCCGACGCGATCCGGCAGTGGCGCACGTTAATGGGGGCGACCGACCCGTCGAAGGCGGACCCTGGGACGATCCGGAAGCAGTTCGGAGCGTCGATCGAGCACAACGCGACGCACGGCTCCGACGCGCCGGAGACCGCGGCGTTCGAGGTCGGGTACTTTTTCGCGGGAGTCGAGCTGGTCTAGGCCACCGGACGCGCCGGCGGAGGGGACGGAGGAAGCGGAGTGATCTCCGTTACCTCCATCGCCTCCGTTTTCGACAGGTGACCACCAACCAACATGGGCAAGTCTCTGGTTCTGATTGGTCTCATCATCGCCGGCGCGGGCGCGCTGATGATGCTCGGCCTCCCGCTCGGACGGCTGCCAGGGGACTTCGTCTACCGCCGCGGCAACATTACCTTCTACTTCCCTCTGGGGACGGGCATCCTCGTGTCGCTTATACTCACGCTCGTTTTCACATTGACGAGACGATAGCTCGGATGCCGGATCGCTGTCCGGATAACGCCGCGCGCGCGGAGCGCGCGTGGCACACGCGGCGGGGGTGGGCCCCGCCGCAAAGGAAAGAAATGTCCATCAAGTCTGACAAGTGGATTCGCCGCATGGCGCTCGAACACCGCATGATCGAGCCGTTCGAGCAGCGGCAGGTGCGCGCCGGCGTCGT